>NZ_JAJAFU010000012.1 GCF_020480685.1 Deferrivibrio essentukiensis | reverse complement strand
GTTTTATTTGAAAAAAAGATTGTAATGTGATAGCAATATATTTAAAAGATTTTGATATTTTTATGGCAGTATAATTTTATTTAGGATACTTAAAGTATGAATATAAAGTCAGCTTTTATGTTTATAGCAATATCGGGCTTTTCCATTGCTTCTGCATATTCCATATCAAAATATATTGAATATAAATATTATGTCCCTGTCTCTTCAAAAATTTCTGTTGAGAGCAAGCCTTCAATAGATTCATCAAAAAGATATGATGTTGAGGATATTTTAAGAATTAATCCTTTTAAATTGGACATATCCGACGAAAAACCTGCAAGTGTATTGCAAGAAGACACAAAGCAAAACACGGCTGATTTGACAGTGACCGATAACTTAAAAGCTTTGGGTTATACAGACGAAAACGGACTAATATTGGCTTTGGTCTTGCTCAATGATAAGGCTTATGTGTTTTCTTCAGAAAAAGAGGTAGAGGGTTATACCATTGAATACGTAGAAAATGATATACTGGTTTTAAATAAAAATGGCAAAAGGGTTGAGTTAAAGTTGGAAAAAGGGAAGAGCGGTATTGGTGCACCGAGTAAAATAATTTCAACCAATGGCAGCAATTCAGCAAGCTCACTTAACTATAAAGTAAAACGTAGCGATGTGGAGGCACAACTCAAAGATATTAATTCACTTATCAGGACAGTTTTTATATCCCCTTATTACAACAAAAATGAGTTTATTGGTTATAGAATCAGCAGGATGGCCAGCGATTCAATTTTGAGGAAAATAGGGATAAATCCAGGTGATGTAATTGTTAGGATTAACGGTGATTCTGTAGAGAATCCTCAAAAGATGATGGAACTATTAGGAAAAATTTCAGATGTAACTGCTGTAAGTATAGATATTTTAAGAAGGGGGCAGAAAAAGTCTGTTTTTGTCGAAATAGATTAGACATTTTAATACTCTAAATTAGAATTTGAGGAGATGTAGATGAAAAGGTTTTTTATTTTGTTGATAATGCTTGTTAGCTTTTATTCGATAGCTGCAGATATTGATGCTCAATTTAAAAATGTAAGTTTGAAAGACTTTTTACTGTTTGTTTCTGAATTTACCGGAAAGTCTGTTGTTTACGATGAAAACAGTATTTCCGGCAACTTGACGATACAGAGTAATGCGAAGTTGTCAAAAGAAAATTTGCTTGAAATAATGCACTCAGTCCTTTCTGTGAACGGCTATTATGCGGTTGATAAGGGAAATTACCTGCAAGTTTTGAAAAAGCAGGACATAAAGGAATATAACGAAGATTTGTATGATGGTAATAAAAAAAGCTCCACAAATTTTGTTACTGCGGTCATAACTCTTGATAATTTGGAATTAGCCAAGGTTGCCCAAAGTCTTGTTTCCATTAAGTCAAAATTCGGAAGTTTTCAAATAGTCAAAGAGGTCAATGCTATTGTTGTAAGTGATGAGACAGAAAGAATTTTGAAAATAAAAGAGATACTTAATGAAATGGAAAAATATGCCAACGATTTTGAATTTAAAAGTTTTATAATAAAAAACACCACTGCTACCAGTCTTGAAAATAAGTTGAAAGAATTTTATAAACAACTTGCAACTCAAGGGTTATTGCCGTTTAATCCTGTAACGATTTCCGATGATTATACGAATACTTTGATAATAGGTGCCAAGCCAAATGAGATGGCAAAGGCAGAGTATTTAATAGAAAAGCTTGATAGCAGTGCAACAGTTTCTGCCACCAAACCTCAGGTTTACAATCTTAAGAACGTACAGGCTGAGGATGTGGAAAAGATACTGAATAAATTGTTGGCGACAATGGTTGACCCAAAGGACAAAAAATCTATTAGCTCTAAGGTGGCTTCTGATAAATCTACCAATTCAATTATCGCATTAGGGGATAAGGAGCTTTATGACAATATCGCTGCTCTTATTGAAAAACTCGACGTTCCAAGAAAACAGGTGTATATCGAAGCGCTTATTCTTGAAACTAGCATAGAAAACGGTGCAAATTTTGGTGTTGAATGGCTTGCAGGTGGTGGTAACTCAAATGCTGCCGGCAGTGTAGGATTTTTAAACGGCGGTAATCTTACAAATTTTCAGGCTCCGGTTTTGGATGGAGAATCTCCTAATTTTGCTGCACTTCCTGGGGGATTTACTGCATCAATTTTGGGGAACGTTATTTCTTACGAGGGGGTCAAGTTTCCTACTCTTTCAGCACTTGTTAACTTTATTAAAACTGATAGTTCAATTAATATTATCTCAAATCCTCAGATATTGACTCTTGACAACGAAGAAGCAGAAGTATTTGTGGGTGAAAATAGGCCATTTGTTACAAGTACTAAGTATGATTCTAATAACAGCAATCCTGTAAGCTCTTACGATTATAGAGATGTAGGAGTAAGATTAAAAGTAACTCCGCATATAGCAGATAATGAAACTTTAACATTGAAGGTAGAGCAAGAAGTAAAAAAAGTAATAGCTAATGCGACAAGTGCAGACTTAACTGCACCCATAACCCTTACCAGACAGACTAAAACAAATGTAGAGCTTATAAATGGATATACTATGGTTATAAGTGGACTTATCGGGGATGATACTTCCGTATCAAATTCTGAGGTGCCGGGGCTTTCAAAAATACCTTTGATAGGGTGGCTTTTTAAATCAAAGAGCAGGAGTGATTCTAAAACAAATATGATGGTGTTTATCTCGGCTCAAATAATTAATACCAGAGATGATTTAAAGCTTATTACCGCAGAAAAAATGCAGTATCAGCAAATGATAAATAAAAATCAACAGAAAGTTATAAATGGTAAATAGTATGCAGGTAAATTTTGAAGACCTAAAAAAAACAGTTTATTCAGTTTATCAAAAATTTCCTGATAAGACTAATTTTGTGCCTTTTATTAACGACAACAAGTTGAGTTTTTACTATTCGGATATGGAAGGGTTTAAAAAAGCGCTGTTTTTAGCTAATAACTTAGGTCTGAAAGCAAGTTTTGAAAGCGTTGATAAAAGGGTTATTCTTGAAATTTTGGAGTCAATTTCCAGTGATTTAGATGTAGAAATTGAAACAACTAAAGAGGATGACAGTGAATCAGTGGAGGATATATTATCGGCGACATACCAGGATGCTCCTATAATAGGACTTGTAAATCAGATAATTGTAAATGCCGTTAAGGCTGACGCCAGTGATATCCATTTTGAAAATGTAGATGATTTTTTTATAGTTAGGTACAGAGTTGATGGTATTTTAAGGACTATAAGGAAATTTCAAAAAGGCATTCATTCAACTATAGTCGCCAGATTAAAGGTAATGGCTATGTTGGATGTATCAGAAACGAGAAAGCCTCAGGATGGCAGGATAAACATAAAAGTTGGCAACAGGGCAGTGGATATGAGGGTGTCGACTATTCCCTCTACAAAGGGCGAAAAGGTAGTTTTAAGGGTTCTCGAAAAGACTAAGGGTTTAATAACTTTAGATAATCTTGGTATCCCTGAGAAATTTGCGGAAAAATATAAAAATTATATAAAAAAGCCTAACGGAATAATTTTGGTAACCGGGCCTACAGGTAGTGGTAAGACAACTACTTTGTACGCTTCGCTGATGGAGCTTGATAGGGAAACAAAAAACATTGTCACTATTGAAGATCCTGTTGAATATCAGATTGAGAAGATAACTCAAGTACAGGTTAATCCTGTGGTAAACCTTACTTTTGCTTCAGCAATTAAATCATTTTTAAGACAAGACCCTGATATTATTCTTGTAGGTGAGATTAGAGATGAGGAAACAGCAAAGGCAGCTGTTCAGGCTTCATTGACAGGTCACCTTGTACTATCCACACTTCATACAAATGATGCCCCTACAGCAGTAGCAAGATTAATAGATATGGGGGTAGAACCATTTTTGGTTGCTTCTTCACTTCTTCTTGTTGTTGGTCAAAGACTTGTCAGAAAAGTTTGTGAACATTGTAAACAAGAGAAGATTGTTGATGACAGTGAGAAAAAACTGTTTGGAAATCAATCAATTGATTTTGACAAATATTTTGTTGGCAAAGGGTGCCATGAATGCATGAATACCGGATATAAAGGTAGAATTGCTATTTATGAATTTTTGGAAATAGATGATGAAATAAGAAAGCTTGTTACCATAAAAGCAAGTTCAAAAGATATTGAAAGACAAGCAAGAAAAAAAGGGTATAAATCTTTGGTAGAAGAGGGTATGAGGTTGATAAAAGAGGGTAAGACTACTATGCAGGAAGTTATTGCAGTCACACAGTTTGAGTAAGTTATGCCTATTTACAGCTACAAAGGGATAAGTACATCAGGGAAAAAAATCAGCGGGACTCTTGAAGCAAATTCCAGAAGTGCTCTAATAATGGCATTGAAAGAGCAGGGTGTTTTTGCGGAAGAGATTATTGAAGTTACAGAAAGGAAGGGTTTTGATTTATTTGATTTTTCCTTTTTGTTAAAGAAGCGATTGCCAGATATTTTCTTTCAGATTGCTACACTTTTGAAAAGTGGAATTGTACTCACTGAAGCATTTAAAATCATAGGAAACCAGCAATCATCTAGGCATTTGAAAAGAATCTTGCTTGATATTTCTTCAAAGTTAAGTGGCGGGGAAAAGTTATCGACTGTACTTGAAAATTACAAGAACCTTTTTAGCGACACACATATAAGTATAATTAGAGCAAGCGAGAGCATCGGAAGACTTGCAGAGTCTCTGGAGAATATGGGTAGATATGAAGAGGATAGGAGAAAAAGTATAGATAAGATTAAATTGGCAATGATATACCCATTGATTGTTCTTAGTGTGGGGCTTGGAGTTGTCGGATTTTTGCTTGCTTATGTTGTTCCAAAGATGGAAAATGTTTTTGTGTCAGTAAATAGAAAACTTCCTTTGTCAACTGAAATACTGATAAATGCCGGAAATTTTATTAAAAATTATGGGTATTTATTGATGTTTTTCCTTACTGTTATTTTTATTAGTTTTAGGTTCATACTTAAAAATAATAAAAAATTAAAGTTATCGATAGATAGAAGGCTGTCTAAATTTAAAATAATAGAGAATATTAATCTTTATCGTTTTTGTGAGACTATGAGTTTTCTTTTAAAAGAAGGGGTAATGCTTGTGTCAGCTATTGAGATATCTACAAATACTATTAAAAGTGAATATTACAAAGGTAAATTAAAAGAAGTTGCCTTTGATGTAAAAATGGGAAAATCTTTTTCGCAAAGTATTATGGAAAAAGGTTGCTTTTCGGAAATTATAGCAGCTGCGATAAAAACGGGTGAAAAGAGTGGCAATTTGCCTGGTATATTTGAGCGTTTGTCTTCTTATTATTTAAAAAGGTTGGAAAAGGTTACAAACATTTTTCTTTCAACTGTTGAGCCTATGTTTATTCTATTTTTGGGGCTTGTAGTAGGTTTTATAGTAATTTCAATAATGTCACCTTTATTTGAACTTAATACGTTGGTAAAATAATCTTTCGGGGGAACTGATGAGGCGAGAAGAAGTTAAAAAGTTTAACGGTAAGGATGGTCAGCCGGCTTATATTATTTATAAAGATAAGGTTTATGATGTAACAAATAGTAGATTATGGAAAAATGGTGTTCACATGAACAGACATAAAGCCGGCGAGGATATGACAGATTTTATATCAATGGCTCCACACGGTGATGATCTGCTAAAAAGGGACAATATCAAATATGTTTGTGATGTAGAGCCTGAAGAGATTATTCCTGACAAAAAAGACAATTTGAGAAGAATTTATGCTAAATACCATCCTCATCCGGTATTTATACACTACCCGATGGGTATATTATATTTTGGTGCTTTTATGCTTTTGTTATATATCATTACAAAAAACCAAAGCTTTGAACAAACGGCTTTTTACTCTTTAATTTGCGGGACACTGTCTATTTTCCCGGCGGTTGCTTCCGGTATTTTTAGTTGGTGGCTAAACTATGAGATGACCATGACAAAAATCTTCAAAAATAAATTGACCTTTTCTATCATTTTAACTGCTATATGTGTCCTATTAAGTATAATTAGATTATCAAATCCCGAAATTATTTCTTCACCCGGATTATTTGCTTTTTACTGTTTATTATATTTTATATCAATACCTGTATTAACTTTAATTGCCTATAACGGCGGCAAAATTACTTGGCCAAATTAAGGGAGGATGCAATGGAAAATTTGAGCAAAAAAGAGATGATGAAAGCACTTGAGGAGATGATTCAGGTTGTGTTGATTAGAATACCTAAGGAAGTGGAAGCCATGAGGTTTTATCAATCTGCCGCTGAAAAATCAGTGACCCAAGCTTCAAAAGAGCTTTTTTTGAATCTTGCCCAGCAGGAGAAAGGGCATGAAGCCGAGCTTAGGCGGATACTTGAGGATTTGAAAAGACAGTTAAATGAATTAAAAAGAAGCAGCTAAAAAGCTTACAATATTTTATATAATAATTTCATTGTATTCATATTTTTATTTTAATTTCTCCGTGAATTTTCTTTAAAATAATGTTATAAAATTTATAACAATGCTTGGTAATACGTTTTGGAGATAAGCTAATATGATAAAATTTCTGAAGCAGAGTTTCTTTTTCAAAGATAAAAGCGGAAAAGATCCGGTGGTGGATTATGTGGTAAAGATGTGTAATGCCTACAATAAGAAAAATTTTATGAACACATCCCTTTATGATGCAGAGTTTTCTGTAGTGGATACCGAGACTACGGGGCTTGATATTAATACAGCAAAGATAATAAATATAGCTGCTGTTAAAATTAAAAATTTTAAGATTATTGACTATTACAATGCATTTATAAACCCTGGCATGAAAATAAATCCTGATTCTATAAAGTGGCACGGTATTTCAGATGATATGGTGAGAGACAAGCCACACGTTATAGAAGTTTTGCCTGAATTTATGAGGTTTATTAAAAATTCCATCATTGTTGGGCATCACATTAAATTTGATATGGATATGATTTCAAAAGAGATGTTTGATACTTACGGATGTTCGATAAAGCAAAGGTGTCTTGACACAATGTTTATTTATACTCGCGGTGTGATAAAAAGGGATGACCATGTAAGCCTTGATTTTTTACTTGACCTTTATAAGGTTAAATGTATTGGTCGCCATACTGCCCTTGGTGATGCAATGGCAACAGCTGAAGTGTTTAATAAAATGATTATGCAAATATCTGGTGAATATAAAAAAGTTAGTGAGCTTTTTGAACTGCAAAAGGATAATACTGCAAATATGTAAAACATTTCAAAAATGTTGTATGGATTTGTAAAAAATTATTGTATAATTAGTTGAGTTGTTTTACTGTCAGATTATAAAAATTTAAGGGGGAATAACTATGAAAAAGGTTATTGTTTCATTTTTGGCTTGCTTTATCCTTTTTGCCTCATTTAGTTATGCTGAGACAAGAGGAGCTGTTGTTATGAAGGATACTGCTTACGGTGCTGTTACCGGGGCTATTATCGGTGCAGCTTTTCTTGCATTTGAAGAAAAACCTGGCGACCACCTTGAGTATATCTCTTATGGAGCAGCAGGTGGAGCTATTGTAGGGGCAATTTTTGGGATTTATGAGGCAACAGCTCTTGTGGAAATCGAAAATGGTAAGACTAAAATTGCGATACCTACTATTAAGACAAATGTAAAAGGTATCGAAAAAGTAGCAAATGCAGATATTTTAAAAGTTAAGTTTTAATATCTATTTAAAGGCGGAAAGGCTTATTGCTTTTCCGTCTGATTCAAATACTCTGAATATTCACAGCTGAAATTTTGTATTGAGGTATCTTTGCTTTTGGGTCAAGAGCTTTTGCAGTGAGCGTATTTACATTCCCTTCATAAAAATGAAAATTTCCAAAAACTGTACCCTTTTGATTTCTTTCTGTTAGAAATGCCTTTGCAATAATTTCACCCCTTTTTGAGATAATTTTTACATTGCTATTATCTTTAATGTCATACCTTTTTGCATCTTCCGGATGAATTAACACAACCGGATGGTCGGATATTTTCGATAATTCATCTACTCTTCTTGTAAGCTCTCCACCGTGCCAATGGTAAATTTCTCGACCTGTATTTAAAATTAGAGGGAAATTTTCATCAGTTATTTCGTGCGGCATTTGAGGGGATATTGCAAAAAATTTCCCTTTCCCTCTTGAAAAAGACTTCGTATGTAAAATTGGCGTCCCATTTGGATATTTACTATTTACCGGCCAGCAAATTTTCTCCTTTTTAATTTTTTTATAACTAACTTGTTCATAAATCGGGGTAGTAGCATTTATTTCATCCATTACATCTTCATATGATTTATAATTCCATGAGCTATAAATACCTGATGGTTTTAATTTCATTTTTGAAATTATTATATTTGCAAGTGTATTAAGTATTTCGAAATCTGTCTTTGAGTTATACAGAGGTTTAAAAAGTGGAGAAAGCCTTTGAATACGTCTTTCCGTATTTGTAAATGTGCCATCTTTTTCCGCAAAGGTTGCAGCAGGAAGTATCACATCGGCAAATTTAGAAGTTTCTGTAGGAAATATATCTTGAAGCACAAGGAAATCGCATATTTTTAGTTTTTCTGTTACTTTTTGAATATCTGGCTCAGTCATAGCCGGATTTTCTCCCATGATATAAAGAGCCTTTACATTTTTATCCAAATTGTCAATCATTTCTGTAACAGTATATCCCGGGGTATTGTTCAGTGGTAAATCATTTTCAAATTGCCACAGATTATGAAATTTATTAATCACATCTTTATCAATTACCTTCTGATAGCCCGGAAAAACATCGGGAAGCCCACCCATGTCACAGGCACCCTGAACATTATTTTGCCCTCTAAGCGGATTTAATCCACCACCTTTAACTCCGACATTTCCGGTAAGAAGCTGCAGGTTAGAAATGGCAATTACATTATCCACCCCGTAAATATGCTGAGTTATCCCCATTGCCCAAATGGCAGCAGTCGGCTTTTCAGTAGCGATGAGCTTTGCTGTTTGAAAAAGTTTTTCGTAATCTATACCTGTTTTTGCAACAGCCTCATCTACGTCAAATGTAAGAATATATTTTTTAAATTCCTCGAAATTCTCGCATCTTTCTTTGATAAAAGTATCATCTTGCCAATTGTTTTCTAAAATTATTCGGCACAGTGCATTGATTAAGTAAATATCACTACCGCTTTTAATGTTAAGGTATATGTCAGAAAATTCAGCAATATCTATAAATCTCGGGTCAGCAACTATCAGATTTATTTTTCTTTCCATTACTGCTCTTCTTAGCATTACGCCAAATACAGGGTGTTGCTCCGTGACATTTGCACCAATAATAAAAACTGTCTTCGAATTTTCGGCAATATCATCCATTCCATTTGTCATTGCACCTGAGCCAACAGTTTCGATTAGTCCGACTACTGTCGATGAGTGGCAGAGTCTTGCACAATGGTCTATATTATTTGTCTTAAAAATTTGCCTTGCAAGTTTTTGGAAAAGATAGTTTTCCTCATTTGTACATTTGGCTGAAGACATAAAAGAAAGTGCCTGTCCACCATATTTTTTATAAATTTGAATTAATTTATCTGACACTATGTCAAGAGCTTTTTCCCATGAAACTTCCATTAATTCATGGTCAGTATCTTTTAAAGCCTCTTTTTTGCTCGTATTTTCCAAAAGATATCTTCTTACCAAAGGATTTTTTAAACGTTGACTATTTAAAACATAGCTATTGCCATATCTCCCCTTGACACAAAGGGATGAATATTTTTCACCATTTTGAATAGGCTTTGAAATTATATTTTCTCCGTCAAAAGAAAGGTCAAGCTGACATCCCACACCGCAATAACTACAGATTGTTTCACATTTTGTTGTCACCTTTGATAATTTTTTCTTATTAGAGATGGCACCAGTCGGGCAAAAGTCTACACATGTGCCACAAAATTCACAACCTCCATCTTCAAATGATTCGTCAATGCCGATATTAAGTGCTAAATCTACCCCTTTATTTCTAAAATTCCAGATAAAACGTCCTTGTAAATTACTACAAGCCGTCACACATTTCCCGCAAAGAAAGCATAAATCAGGATTAAAGTTAAAAAATAAATTTTCAACCATTTGGTTACTACTATTTTTGGTAATATTTTTAATATTTGCTGCAGCAAGTTTTTTTAAATTTTCAGGAAGCTTTTCAAAATCCACATTTTCAAACATTAACTGTATATTTGTATTTCTAATTTCTACTAACTCATCAGTATTCGTTATTATATTCATCCCTTCATATGTTTTTGTATTACAAGAAGTTACATATCTATTATCAGCCTTTACAATACATACTTTACACCTGCCGATATGTGGCAGATATTTGTCATAACAGATAGTTGGAATTTCAATGCCTATCCGTTGGCATGCTTCAAAGATTGTAATACCTTCAGGTGTATTTATGTCTTTTCCATTAATAGTTATTTTAATCAAAATATTCCCCTTCAACAATTTTTATAAATGATGATACAGGTTGAAAACCTGCTTTGCCAAGTCCACAAAGAGTAGATTTGGAAATAGAAGATGATAAATTGACTGCCTCTTCAAACCTATTATTACTAATTAAATTTTTGAGCTTTGAATAGCCTAAAAAGCAAGGGTTACACTGCCCGCACGACTGCTCAGCAAAAAAATCTAATATATAAAGCATTATTTCCTTTAATTTATCATATTTACTAAAAATATATATTGAGCCTGCACCTGATTTATTTTCAAGTAATTTTTTTAATGGTTTTTCAAACTGTTTGCTATTTACAAAAAAACCTGAAGCCCCACCAATAATTGCAAAGTAATCATTCTCTTTATTAGCAAAGCCGCCCGCAAACTTAGCTACAATTTCATTTATAGAGTTAGAGCCATCCGTTTCAAATATCCCTTTTGAGTTAACTTCACCGGCAATAGAAAAAATTCGTCTGTCAGCAATAGATGGCCTCTCAGCAAGAATTTCAAATATCCACCCCATAGTTTCAACATTTTGGATAATAGTAGGTTTGTTAAAAAGTCCTGATTCCCCCGGAAATGGAGGTTTTATCCTCGGATGCCCTCTTTTACCCTCAATAGACTCTAATAAGGCTGTCTCTTCGCCGCAAATATAAGCTCCTGCTCCTGAAACAATTGTAAAATTAAATCCTTTAAATTTATTTTGGAAAATATCGACAGTTTCTTTTAAAATTTCTTTTTGTTTTATGTATTCTCCCCTGATATAAATATAAATATCTTTAGCATTAACCATATGAGCTGCTAAAATCATACCTGAAACAACAGCAAAAGGGTTATTGTCTATTATGCCTCTATCTTTAAATACAAAAGGCTCAGACTCATCTGCATTACATATTACAATTTTTTCCCCTTTACTTTGCCTTGTAAGTTGCAATTTTTTACCGGTAGGAAATCCTGCTCCACCTTTTCCGGTCAGGTTTGAAGAGATTATATTATCTATAAGGTTATTTGGGTTTACCTCTAATAACTTATTAAGTTTATCTAAATAATACTCAACATCTTTAATATTTAATAAGTAGAGGTTTTTATTGTCACTATTTAAAATTTTTGTTTTGCCGATTTTTGATATCTTATCGCTTTGAAAAGAAACTTGCTCACCATTAAAAATACCCGGACTATTATGGTCGCATAGCCCTAAGCAATTTATAAAATTACAGTCTTTACCATTATATGTGTTACATCCGGGTGCTTTGCACACATATTTTACATCAGATTTTTCAAACTTTATCATTTCATAAAAGCTTAATATTGAAATTGCAACTGAATCGGCAATGCCATATCTGTTAGCGAGACTTTTAATGTCTTCATTTTTAAGAAAACCTTGTTTTTCTTGGATATCTTTTGCCATATTTAAAAAAAACGACAAGTTTTCCTTATTTTTTATGGATGAAAGAGATTTTATCTTTTTTCTTGTAATTGGCATGTAACATCCTTGTAGATTTTTTCACATTATAAAGGATTATATTACATTTTTAAACAAAAATAAGTTTGAAATAAAATTTTGAATCTGCTATCACCCTGTAGACAATAGGAGAATAAAGTGAACATAATATCGGTAGACAAAATTTCAAAATCTGTTGGTGAAAAAGTACTTTTTGAAAATATTTCTTTTGGGATAGATGAAGGGCAAAAAGTTGCCTTGATAGGGATAAATGGTTCTGGCAAAACAACACTGTTAAATATTTTGGCAGGTATTGAGCAGCCTGATAGCGGTAAAGTTGCCGTTAATAATGACTGTTATATAAATTACCTTAGGCAGTTTCCAAAGTTTGACCCGGAAGAAAAAATTATAGATCACATATTTAAGAGTAATTCACCTGTTGTTCAGGCAATTAAAGAATATGAATTTCTATGTAATAATCCAACAAATGATGATAAATATGTAAAAAAGTTAGATGAAATGATTACTTTGCTTGATAAGCTTGAAGCTTGGCAGTTTGAGTCTGAAATAAAGTCCATACTTGCTGAGCTTGGTATCAAAGATTTAAATCTCAAGATGAAAGAGCTTTCAGGAGGGATGATTAAGAAAGTAGCTCTTGCTCAGGCACTGATTGATAGCGGAAATTTACTTATATTAGATGAGCCTACAAACCATCTCGACATAAATACTACTTGCTGGCTTGAAGAATATTTAGTTAAAACAAGAAAAACAATTATCATGGTAACTCATGACCGCTACTTTTTAGACAATGTATGTAACTTAATTTTAGAAATTGATAACAAAACCCTTTACCAATTTAATGGAAACTTTTCTTTTTATTTAGAGAAGAAAAGTGAAATGATTGATACACAAAAAAGGGAAAATCTCAAAATACAAAATATATTGAGAAATGAGCTAAAGTGGCTTAGCAGAGGGGCAAGAGCAAGGACAACTAAACAAAAAGCAAGAATCGAAAGAATTGAAGAGTTGCAGCAAAAACCTTCCTTTACTGAAGAAACCATAACCGAATTTAGAAGCAAGTCAAGGCGGCTTGGTAATAAAATATTAGAAATTAAAGATATTTCCAAAAGTTATGATGGTAAACAAATCATTAAGCCCTTCAGCTATACTTTCAAGCACAATGAAAGACTTGGTATTGTAGGGCCAAATGGTGCCGGTAAATCTACCTTTATTAAACTAATTACTGAAATGGAAAAGACAGATTCAGGGGATGTTATAAAAGGGGTAAATACACAATTTGCTATTTTTGATCAGCATAGTGCAGCACTTGACCCTGATAAGAGGATTATAGATATTATCAAAGAGGAAAAAGAGGTTATCGATACTCCTGATGGAAAGTTTATTTCTCCCGGAAAATTTTTGGAAATGTTTTTATTCCCATCAAATATGCACCATACCCCTGTTTCAAAATTATCAGGGGGAGAAAAGAGGAGACTACACCTTGTGCTTCTTCTATTGAAAAATCCCAATTTTCTTATTTTGGACGAACCAACAAACGATTTAGACATAAAAACATTATCAGTTTTGGAAGATTATCTGGATAATTTTCAAGGGTGTTTATTAGTTATCTCTCATGACAGATATTTTATGGATAGGGTAACTGACCACCTTTTTATATTTGATGGAGATGGCAATATCGATGAATTTCCAGGAAATTTTACCGATTATATTGCCAAAAAATCTGAAAAGCGGTCAAAATCTGATAGTAAGTCACAAAATGACAGTAAAGGTGCAGTAAAACAAAAATCAAACAAAAATAAACTTACATATTTGGAGAAGAAAGAGTTTGAGACTATTGAAGTTGAAATTGAAGAGCTTGAAAAAAGAAAAGAAGAGCTGGAAGCCAAACTTGCTGCAGGTGGGACTAATTATGCCGAGTTAGCGGAGTATCAAAGTGAGCTTGAAAAAATAGAAGAGGAAATATTAAATAAGATAGAAAGATGGGAATTTTTGATAGAAAAAAGTGAAAATAATGACTAAATATTATCTTTTAAAAGATAATCTAAAATTTTTGTAATATGTTACTCATTAATGGTAAAGAGTAATTTAATTATATTTAAATTATTTTATTTATTTTAAAAATAATGCTTGCTATTAAGTTTAAATACTGTATCTTAACCATAAGATTTGGTTGTGTAGCAGTTTAAAAGAGAACTTAAGCCGTACATACCTTGTGCGGCTTTTTTTTATGCCCCAATCAGACAAAATTTAAGTGAGGTAGCACAATGTTTAAAGGAACAGTAAAATGGTTTAACGATTCAAAAGGATTCGGATTTATTACTACGGAAGATGGAGAGGACGTATTCGTACATCATACTTCAATTCAAAAAGAAGGCTTTAGGTCTTTAGTAGAGAATGAAAGGGTCAAATTTGACATTGATAAAACAAACAGAGGTCCGGCAGCTATAAATGTTGTAGGTCTTTAAACAACTAAAGGCGGGTAATTCACCCGCCTTTTTTTGTTATTTCAACTTAAGTTTCAAATTAAAAATCTAAAAATAGTGTTCAAAAATAGTTAGAAGTTAATCCAAATTTATCTTGACAAAAATAAGCTCTCTTTATATCTTTAGATTAGCACTCGGCGGAAGAGAGTGCTAATAAATAAGGTTGGTGAGGGCTAGCGTGCTAACAGATAGAGAGGCCAAGGTTTTAAAGATTATTGTTGATGAGTATATAAACAGCAGCGTACCTGTCGGCTCAAGATTTATATCTAAAAACAGTGACTTAAACCTTAGTCCTGCATCAATCAGAAATATAATGAGCGATTTGGAAGAAAAAGGTTTTATATCTCAGACTCATATATCTTCAGGAAGGATTCCTACTGACAAAGGGTTTAGATACTATGTTGACCAGTTTGTTACATTTAATAAGGGTTTGATAGAAAAGATAAAAGAGATTGAGAATGTAAGTCCTTTAAATATGGAGTTTCTTTTTAAAGAGATTAGCAAAAAGCTTGGCGAAGTTTCTCATTCAGTAGGTTTTGTAGTCTCACCTAAAATAAACAGTATGTACCTGAAACATATTGAGTTTTTAAGACTTAACCGTGAACGGGTACTTTGTATAGTTGTTACAAAATCAGGTATAGTCCATAATTTAATTATGAATTTAGGTGAAAATTATACTGAATCAGATTTACAAAAGGTTTCTAACTATTTAAATACACATTTTCAAAATCAAAGCTTGATGGATATAAAAAATAAGCTTTTTCAGGATATTGCTTCTAAAAAAAGTGAGTTTGATGAGGTGGCTGAAAAAGCAAAAGAGATAGCCGGTGATTATTTGTTCACACATGATTTTGGTGGAGAGTTGGTAATTTATGGTACTAAAAATGTGCTGAGCTTGCCTGAATTTAAGGATGCCGATAGCCTTAAAAACTTGCTTGATTTTTTTGAAGAAAAAACCTTGATATATGAAATTATTGATAAATGTATCCATGAGCCGACAGTAAAAATTTTCATCGGTTCTGAAATTAATGATGAAAATCTGAATATAAGCCTTGTTGCTAAGCCTTATAAAAGGGATGAAAATGTAATTGGGACACTTGGAGTAATTGGACCAAAAAGGATGCGATATCCGGAAATAATACCAATAGTAGATTATACTGCTGAAATAATGTCAAAACTTATGAATAAAATTGGAGGAGCTGATGAGTAAAAAGAAGAGGGATGAGGCTTTTCAAGAAGAACAAAGCATTCCTGAAGAAAATATTCAAGAGGAAGAAATAGTAATTGATGAAAATGAGGATACTGAGAAAATTTTGTTAAAAAAAGAGATAGAATCATTAAAAAAGGAGGTTGAAGAGAAAAAAGAACATTCTCTTAGACTTGCCGCTGAGCTTGATAATTTTAGGAAGAGACTTTCAAAAGAGACAGAGGAAAAGTTAAAATATGCCAATCAACAGATAATATTAGATTTTTTAGTTATTATCGATAATTTGGAGATGGCTCTGTCTCATATTAAAGAGTCAGAAGAGATAAAGGCTTTAAAAGAAGGGGTGGAGCTTACACTTAAGCAGTTTAAGGATACTTTGGCTAAATATGGTGCTAAAGAGATTGAAACAAACATAGGTGATGAATTTAACCCTAATTTGCATGATGCATTAATGTTAGATGCAGATCATAATCATAAAAATAATGCTATTACGCTTGTCATGCAAAAAGGTTACACTCTACATGACAGGGTTATAAGACCCACAAAGGTTAGAGTAAATAAAGTAGAAAATATAGAGAAGGAGGACTCAAATGGGTAACAGTTCAAAGGTAATCGGTATCGACTTAGGTACTACAAACTCAGTTGTCGCAGTAATGGAAGGTGGACAGCCTAAGGTAATTATAAATGCAGAAGGTATGGCCACAACACCCTCTGTTGTAGCATTTACAGACAGCGGAGAAAAATTGGTAGGTATGCTTGCAAAAAGGCAGGCAATTACAAACCCGGAAAATACTATTTTTAGTATTAAAAGGTTGATAGGTAGGAAGTTTGACTCTGACCAGGTTGAAAAAGGGAAGAAGATACTTCCTTATAAGATAGTTCCATCAGATAATAATGATGCTTGGGTAGAGGTAAAGGGTAAAAAGTATGCCCCACAAGAGATTTCTGCTATGATATTGCAAAAACTAAAAAAGACTGCTGAAGAGTATCTCGGAGAAACAGTAACAGATGCTGTAATAACAGTGCCTGCTTATTTCAACGATGCTCAGCGTCAGGCTACTAAGGATGCAGGGAAAATAGCAGGGCTCAATGTGTTAAGAATTATAAACGAGCCGACAGCAGCAGCACTTGCTTATGGATTGGATAAGAAAAAGGATGAAAAGATAGCAGTTTACGACCTTGGCGGCGGTACTTTTGATATTTCAATACTTGAGCTTGGTGATGGTGTATTTGAAGTAAAATCTACAAATGGTGATACTTTCCTTGGTGGGGATGACTTTGACTTAAGGATTGTAAACTGGTTAATTGATGAATTTAAAAAAGAGAATGGAATTGATCTTAAAAATGATAAAATGGCATTACAGCGTTTGAAAGAGGCTGCAGAAAAGGCTAAACACGAGCTTTCAACTGCACTTGAGACAGAAATTAACTTGCCGTTTATCACTGCTGACCAGACAGGTCCTAAGCACCTTGTTAAAAAGCTTTCAAGGGCAAAACTTGAAGGTTTGGTAATGGATCTTGTTGAAGGTACTTTGGAGCCATGTAAGCAGGCTCTTAAAGATGCCGGTCTTACTGCAGCTGATATAGATGAAGTTATACTAGTTGGTGGTATGACAAGGATGCCACTTGTACAGCAAAAGGTTAAAGAATTTTTCGGTAAAGAGCCGCATAAGGGGATTAACCCTGATGAAGTTGTTGCTATTGGTGCTGCGATTCAGGGTGGTGTGTTAAGAGGTGACGTTAAAGATGTACTTCTTTTGGACGTTACTCCACTTTCACTTGGTATTGAGACTCTTGGTGGGGTAATGACAAAAATTATCAATAGAAATACCACTATTCCAACAAAGAAGAGCCAGGTATTTACTACTGCACAGGATAACCAGACATCAGTTACCATCCACGTGCTCCAAGGTGAGCGTGAGATGGCTCAAGACAACAAATCTATCGGAAGATTTGACCTTGTAGGTATAGCACCTGCTCCACGTGGGGTGCCTCAAATTGAGGTAACTTTTGACATAGATGCAAACGGTATTTTAAGTGTTTATGCAAAAGATTTGGGTACAGGTAAGGAGCAGTCTATAAGAATTACACCAAGTAGCGGTTTGAGTGAAGAAGAGATAGAAAAGATGGTTAAGGATGCTGAGCTTAATGCTGAAGCTGACAGAAAGAAAAAAGAGTTAATAGAAGTAAAAAACCAAGCTGATACTTTGATATACTCGACAGAAAAATCTCTTAAAGAGCATGGTGATAAAGTAGATGCTGCTACCAAAGAGAGTATTGAAAAGGCTTTAGAAGAATTGAAGCAATTACAAGCTGGCGATGATGCTGAAAAAATAAAGGCTGGCATCGAAAAACTTGCCAATGCTTCTCATAAACTTGCTGAAGAGATTTACAAAACAGCAGGGGCACAGCAAGGACAAAATACAGGAGCAGGAGCTGAAGCAGGTTCCGGTGCTGAACAATCTGACAACAAAGATGAAAATGTTGTCGATGCAGACTTTGAAGAAGTTAAAGACGATAAATAATAACAACATCATGAAGGGGCATTTTTGCCCCTTTTATTTTTTTTCAAATAATGATATACGGTCTGATTCACAATAAATAAGGTCTTGGAGGGTTTAATTTGTCCAAAGATTACTATGCAATATTAGGTGTAAGTAAAAATGCTACTGAAATTGAGATAAAAAAAGCGTATAGAAAATTGGCGCTACAGTATCATCCTGATAGAAACCCTGATAACAAGGAAGCAGAAGAAAAGTTTAGAGAGGTCAATGAAGCATATCAAGTATTGAGTGACCCTCAAAAGAGAGCTCAGTTTGATCAATTCGGTAGAGTTTTTGATGAAAACGGCTCATCAGGATTTTCAGGCCAAGACTTTGGGTCTACAATATTTGAAGAGTTTTTTGGAGATGTATTTGGAGATTTTTTTGGTGGAGCAAGGGGTGCAAGACAAAGGAAAAGACCAAGAAAAGGCTCCAATATTGAAGTAAACGTTGAAATAGAATTTCTTGAGGCCTGTTTTGGTATTTCAAAAAAAGTTAAAGTTCCTAAAACTGCTAACTGCAAGCGTTGCGATGGTACTGGTGCCGAGCCGGGTGGAGTTACTACATGTAATACATGTCATGGTACGGGGCAGATAACTCAAAGACAAGGTTTTTTCACATTATCCACTACTTGCCCACAGTGCGGCGGTACAGGGGAATTTATAAAAGACAGATGTAAAGAGTGTAAAGGTGAAGGTTCCGTAAGAGAATATAAGACACTTGAAGTCAAAATTCCTGCCGGGATAGAAAACAATATGACCTTAAGAATTTCAGGCGGCGGTAACGATGGAATTTATGGGGGACCGGCTGGAGATTTGTTTGTGCATGTTAAGGTTAAAGAGCATGAATATTTTAGAAGAGAAGGCAGAAATATTATCTTAGATGTTCCCATCTCTTTTGTTGATGCATCTCTTGGTACCTCTCTTAATATTCCTACAATAGATGGCAGTGAAACGATTAAGATTAAACCAGGCACTCAACCTGATGAAAAAATAGTATTAAAAGGGAAAGGTGTCCCGGATGTTCAGGGTTATGGAATAGGAAATATGATAATCAATTTAAAGGTTGTAATTCCTACGAAATTGAGCAAAAAACAAAAAGAACTTTTGGAGACATTTAAAAAGGAATCAAATGAGGATACATACTCATCTGAGAAAAGTCTGTGGGAAAAGATGAAGAGTTTTTTTAATAGTTAGATGAATATTTTTAAGCAGGTAAGACTATTACTTTTTGCAGCTATATTTTTGAATTTAATATTGATATTTTCATATGTTTCTTCTGCAAATAGAAACCTGCAGCATTTTAAAGCCCATTTGCACGAATATGCAAATTTTATAATGAAAACTCTTGAGGGTGGCAATAGAGTATTTATGATGCAAATGGGATATTCCCGTAATAACTTTAGACTGCTGGCCAATGAGCTTGCCAAAAACGAAAATGTTAAAAATCTTATTGTAACTGACAGCCAAAATGAGATAATCTTCAGTCTGTCTACTCCGGATGATTATCAGCAAAACCTTTTGGAAAAAAATATTTTTGAAACGAAAAATGAGCTTGTATTTAAAAGGGTGATAAAATTTAACCCCTCAAGGTGGAGGATGGGGATGATGAGTTCCCCTGAGCTTCCTGCTTCTAATATTTCTCTAACTGCTTATCTAATAATGGATTTGTCAGGCTACAACAAAATTAAGCGAGAAATTTATTTTAATATATTTTTTACTGTGTTGTCGGAAGTTTTATTGATACTGATTGCTGTTTTTCTATTTAAAATTTTTAAAAGCTATATCAAGACTCAGGAAGACTTAAAAAGAGCTGAAAAGGAAGCCGAGCTTGGAAAGTTTGCCAATATTCTTGCCCATGAGATAAAAAATCCCCTTAGCTCAATGAAAGGGCTTGTGGAATATAGTTTGAAGAAAGAGAGTGATGAAAAGCTAAAAGATTATTTATCAAGGTCACTAACGGAAATTGACAGGTTAAACAAGATTGTAAATGATTTCTTGGATTTTGGCAGGCATATAAGGCTTTCTACTAAGCTTTTAGATATTGGACATTTAATTAATCGGGCGGTTGATATATTAAAATACGATTTGAATGATAAGACTCTGACTATTGAAGTGTTAGGTGAAAGTTTTCAAATTAATGGCGACGAGGATAAGATTTTTCAAGTTTTAATTAATCTTTTTTTAAATGCAATAAGTGCTTCACCTGTTGGAGATAAAATTATTGCAAGGTTAGACGCAAATATTAAAAAAATTACAATAATAAATAATGTTGTAAATATGGATTTTGATAAAAATAAAATATTCGAACCATTTTATACAACTAAGGCAAAGGGGAGCGGGCTTGGGCTTGCCATATCTAAAAAGATTATCGAGCTTCACGGTGGTAAGGTAGAGGTTGAAAATATCTACCCCTTCACAATATCGGTAAATTTTGAGGGTAAAAATGGGTAAAAAGATATTGATAGTTGATGATGAACAAAACCATAGATTGATGCTTAAAATACATCTTGAAGATGCAGGATATGAAATACTTGAGGCGGAAAACGGGCTTGATGGTCTTTATCTGGCTGAAGAAAATGAACTTTATGCTATTTTGTTGGATATAAAAATGAGTGTTATGGATGGCTTGACCGTTTTGACGAAGCTCAAAGAAAAGGGATTAAATACACCTGTAATAATGATTACAGCTTTTAACAATGTTAGGACAGCGGTTGAAACGATGAAGCTGGGAGCTGTCGATTTTATAACTAAGCCTGTTGATATAGATATGCTTCTTAAAAGCCTTGATAATCTGGAAAAGGTTGTTACTGAGGAGATAAAGGTTAACAATATACCTGATGACTTTATATTTGAAGGTGTTTATTCAAAAGAAGGGCTTGGCAAAATTGTAGATTTATTAAAAATGGTTGCTCCGACTGATGCATCTGTTATGATTTACGGAGAATCAGGGACTGGTAAAGAATTGGTAGCTAAGGCTATTCATAATAATTCACCAAGAAAAAATAGCCAATTTCTTGCGGTAAACTGTGCGGCTTTAAATGAAAACTTGATAGAAAGTGAACTTTTTGGGCATGAAAAAGGTGCTTTTACAGGAGCAACAAGTCTTAAAAAAGGGAAATTTGAGTTAGCCGACGGTGGGACAATCTTTTTAGATGAAATAGGGGAGATGCCCCTTTCAACTCAGGCAAAACTACTAAGAGTATTACAGGAGAGGGAATTTGAAAGGGTTGGGGGTGTAAAGACTATAAAAACAGATACAAGGGTAATTGCCGCTACAAATAGAGATTTGGAAGCGATGGTTAAGAGCGGTGATTTTAGAGAGGATCTTTACTTTAGGTTAAATGTATTCCCTGTAAAGTTGCCCCCTTTGAGGGAAAGAAAGACGGAAATACCGCTTTTAGTTAACTATTTTTTGGAAAAGTATGCGTCGAGGTTTTCAAAGGTAATAAAGGGATACACAAAGGAATTTATTGAGAAGCTTAGCAGTTATAATTTCCCCGGCAATATAAGAGAGCTTGAAAACATTATAGAAAGAAGTATAATTCTTTGTACTTCGGATAAATTAAGTGCAGATGTTTTACCTGAACTTAAAATTGAGGATAACGAGGATATTGACACATTAGACGTAAAGGAAAATGAGAAACAGTTAATTATAAAAGCATTGAAAGAAACAAATAATAATAAGTCAAATGCAGCTAAAATACTTGGTATTTCAAGAAAGACTTTGCACAACAAAATAAAGGAATATGAGATTGAGGTGTAAGATGAGTGAGAAACCGTGGGCTGGAAGATTTTCACTTCCTACAGATAAATTTGTTGAAGAGTTTAATGCATCAATACATTTTGATAAAAGATTTGCCGAATATGATATCAAAGGGAGTATGGCTCATGTAAGGATGTTGGCAAAGCAAGGAATAATCCTTGAAAGTGAGTCCGAGCAAATATTGGAAGGTTTAAAAACGGTGCTGGAAGAGATTGAATCAGGAAAATTTGAATTTAAAACTGAAGATGAAGATATACATATGGCAGTTGAAAAAAGGTTGAGGGAGCTTATTGGGCAAGTGGCAGGAAAGCTTCATACTGCAAGGAGCAGAAATGACCAAGTAGCTGTTGATTTTAGAATGTATTTGAGACAGGAAATATTTGAGATAAAAAATTACCTCAAACTTTTGTTAGAAACTATTTTGAATAAAGCAAAAAATGAAATTGACGCAGTCATGCCTGGATATACCCATCTTCAGACCGCTCAGCCTATACTTTTTTCTCACTATATGATGGCTTATTTTGAAATGTTTAAAAGGGATTACCAAAGATTTACAGATATTATTGATAGATTGAATTATTCACCACTTGGTGCGGGCGCTTTGGCAGGCACCACTTTTAATATAGACAGGGAATTTACTGCGAAAGAGCTCGGATTTATAGCTCCTACGTTAAATAGTTTGGACTCTGTCAGTGATAGGGACTTTGCCCTTGAATTTTTGTCAGCCGCTTCCATATGTCAAATGCATCTTTCAAGGATGTCGGAAGAGTTTATTATATTTTCAACGTCAGAATTTGCTTTTATAGAGCTTAGCGATGATTATTGCACTGGCAGCAGCATAATGCCTCAAAAGAAAAATCCGGATATTCCTGAGCTAATAAGGGGCAAAACAGGCAGAGTGTATGGAAATATGATTAGCCTTTTTACTACGATGAAAGGGCTGCCACTTGCATACAATAAGGATATGCAAGAGGACAAAGAGCCCGTATTTGACACGGTTGACACTTTAAAGGCGTCATTAAAAATATTTTCCCCTATGATAGAAAAGATGAAACTTAATAAAAGTAAAATGTATTCTTCTGCAAAATTAGGATTTTCAACTGCAACGGATTTGGCTGATTATCTGGTAAGAAGGGGGCTGCCTTTTAGAGATGCGCATCATGTTGTCGGCAGAGCTGTGGCATATTGTCTTGACAAAGGGGTAGACCTCTCAGACTTAACTATTGAAGAATTAAAAGGTTTTTCTGAGCTTATAAAAGATGATATATATGATTATATTACGCTTGAAGCTTCTGTTAACAGCAGGAAAGCCACAGGTGGGACTGCAAAAGTATCTGTAGAGCATCAGATTAAGCTTGGACAAGAGTTTTTGAGTGAAAATTAAAACTTTTATTTTACTAAGTATATTTTTTTTACTGCTTGCTTGTGGAAAAAAAACTGACCCTATCCCTCTTGACACACTTATATTACCGCAAGTTGAAGTGGAAAAGGTTTTGAAACTTGACGATAATGGAGTTTTGATAAAAAATATTTCAAAATATGTTCTTTATGTGGAAAAAGCAGAGGTAATTGGCGATTGTGCACAAGAATTTAGTGTGATAGCTAAAATAGAGCCTAAAGGGAATTACATTGATAACAATGTGACTAAAGGTGTTGATTATATTTACAGGCTTTTTAACGTGGATGAAAATATAAAGGTTGCCTCAAAAGAGGTGACGAAGAAAATAACTTTTAATTATCCTGTTAAAGTGGAAAAGTTTGAGAGTTCTCTTCTATCGGATAAGTATTTAAAGGCAGAATTATATTTTAGTGACGAAATTGGTTATTATGAAGTGTATCTCAATTCAAAATTAGTAAAAAAATCAAAACAGATGCAGTTGGAGTTGCCTCTTGAAGATAAAGATATCAATACGGTTGAAATTATTCCTTATGATAAGTACTTTAACAAAGGTATAGTATTTAAAAAAGATTTTATTTCATATTCAAAATATCTTTTACCAAATGTCAAGGGGGTTAAATTTATAGACAAGGGGGGCTCGTTTATTTTGAGTTGGGATAGTGTTAGAGGTGCCACTGGTTACAAAATTTATCTTATTGAAAATACAGATAAAAAGTTTATCGAAATGTCAAAAGAAAATTTTCGGGTGTTACAAAAAAATGGCAGATGTGTCTTTGGTATTTCAGCTTTTAATGACTACACAGAAAGCAATCTATCAATAATAAATATTTGTGGTAAAAGTATTAAATAACTTCGTGGTTTAAGGTTGCTTTCAAGATACTTTTAATTCTGTCTTCTATCTTAAATAGTCTTTCAGCTAAAACTTTTGAAAGCACAAAAGATAGCTTACCAAATAGTAAAGGGTTTTCAGATTTAATTTTTTTAAAGATCTCCTTTGACAAGCTTAAAATAACAGTATCAGTCTTTGCAAATGCGTTGGCAGAGCGAGGATAGTCAGAAATTATTGCCATCTCACCAAAAATTTCTCCTACTTTGAGAGTAGTTATAAAAAAGACTACCTGATTTGATATTATTTTTGATATACCAACTTCACCTTCGACAATTATATGAAGCTTATCTCCGTGTTGACCTTCTTTTATAATATCGTCCCCTTTTTTAAAGGTTTGCACTTCGCAGTACGATAGGACTTCTCTCAATTCATCTTGGGTTAAATCTATAAACTTTGGATCAGTTTTTAATATGGAAAAATATTTCTCTGCTGTCATTTTTACCCCCGAGCTTGCCAATTGTACATATAATATGATATAAAATTATTAAAGGCAATAAAAAAGGGGGTAATAATGTCAGAATATAGGATTGAAAAGGATAGTATGGGGGAAATGCAAGTCCCAAAATATGCTTATTGGGGCGCTCAAACTGCCAGAGCAAAGTTGAATTTTAATATAAGTGGAAAATCACTTCCAAAAGATTTTATAAATGCAGTAGCTATTGTTAAAATGGCAGCTGCCAATGCCAATTTGAAACTAAAGCTAATTGATGAAGAGAAAGCCTATGCCATAGTAAAGGCTGCCCTTGAGATTATTGACGGTAAACACGATG
This sequence comes from Deferrivibrio essentukiensis, assembly GCF_020480685.1. NCBI lineage: Bacteria > Pseudomonadati > Deferribacterota > Deferribacteres > Deferribacterales > Deferrivibrionaceae > Deferrivibrio > Deferrivibrio essentukiensis. The sequence goes on along the minus strand of NZ_JAJAFU010000012.1, from coordinate 42,488 downwards.
ACCAATTTCCACTCGATATTTTTCAGACAGGTTCAGGTACTTCTACCAATATGAATGTCAATGAGGTGATTGCCAATCGTGCTGTTGAAATACTTGGTGGTAAGTTGGGTGACAAAGGGCTTTGTCATCCTAACGATGATGTCAATATGGGGCAATCGAGCAATGACGTAATCCCTACGGCTATACATATTTCTGCTGCTTTACTTATGAAAAACTTGATTTCCGCTCTGGAAGGTCTAAAAAAATCGTTTATGGCTAAGGCAGAAGAATTTAATGAAGTCATAAAGATAGGTAGGACTCACCTGATGGATGCTGTCCCTATGACTTTAGGGCAGGAGTTCTCAGGTTATGCTTCACAGATAGATAAGGCTATAACGAGGTTTTTAGATCAGGAGAAATGGATTGTTGAATTGCCATTGGGGGGTACAGCACTTGGCACTGGCATTAATACTCACAAAGATTTTGCAAATATTGCTATAAATGAAATATCAGAATATACCGGAATAAAATTTAAACAGGCAGACAATCTTTTTGAAGCGATTGCTACAAAAGATGGGGTAGTATCTCTTGCGGGTGCCATGAACACACTGGCTGTAAGTTTAATGAAGATTGCAAACGACCTGCGTTTGTTAAGCTCAGGACCAAGATGCGGCATCGCTGAAATTACTCTACCTTCTTTACAACCCGGAAGTTCTATTATGCCCGGAAAAGTTAATCCTGTGATACTTGAATCAACTATTCAGGTGGCTGCAGAGGTAATGGGTAAGTGCCACACAATCTCTATTGCAGGAGCCAGCAGTTTATTGGATTTGAATGTTATGATGCCTTTGATTGCCGATAGCGTTATATATTCACTAACCTTATTAACTAATGTATCTAAACATTTAGATGAATTTTGTGTGAGAGACATTAAAGCTAATATCCAAAGGTGCAGTGAGCTTGTTGAGTGGTCTATGGCAATTGTTACCCCTTTGGCTAAGGTAGTTGGTTATGATAAAGCAGCTGAAATTGCATATAAGGCTTTCAATGAAAGGAAGACAGTTAAGGATGTTGTAAAATCAATGAACATATTGCCTGATGATGAAGTAGAGAAAATTTTCGATCCAAAAAGTATGGTGTAAAAATGGGGATTAATTTTAAGATTGATGAAAATTTATGCATTGGATGTAAAAAGTGTGTAACTGATTGCCCTGTAAGCATAATCGGTTTTGATAAAGTTCCTTTTATGAAAGATGAGACCCATTGCTTGAAATGTCAGCACTGCCTTGCGGTGTGCCCTACAGGTGCATTGTCTATATTGGGAAAAGATCCAAAAAACAGCATTAGTGCCGATATGATTAACCTTGATAGTAGCGAGCTTGAAAAATTTATAAAGTTTAGACGGACTGTAAGAAAATTTAAGGACAATGAGCTTTCAGAAGAGACTCTCAATAAGCTAATAGAAGCGACAAGTTATGCACCAAGTGGTCATAATAGCAAAAAAACGTTCCTGACGATTACAGCGTCTAAATTAGAAACAGATAATTTTTTAGCTTTTATGATGAGAGAGTTTGAGATTTATTTAAAAAGTAATACTCTTCCTGATGCTTACTCTTTTTTAAAATATGTCCATTATCAATATAAGAAAAAGGGTGATGATGTTACTTTTAGAGGCGCACCTCATATTATAGTTACATCAATTCCTAAGGGGCTTACTATTTCTTATGTAGATACAATTATTGCTTTGAGCTATTTTGAAATATATGCAAATTCTTTGGGGGTAGGGACTGTTTGGAGTGGTATAGGGAGATATTTTTTTGAAATTCTTCCTAATTTAAAGGATTATTTAAAAATACCCGAAGAAAATTCGATAGGTTATGTTATGGCTTTTGGTATTCCAGATGTCAGGTATTATCGTACGGTGCAGCACGAAAAGTTAAATCATAAAATTTTGGGGCTTAAATAAGCCCCCTTTGTTTTTTTTAAAAAACTAATGCTTAAAGCTATTGTAGTGGATTCTTTCGGGCTTGAATCTATCAACAGGAAAGCCACTCTTTTTTGAATATCCTAACACTATAAGCCCAAGTGGGATTACGTTTTCAGGCAACTTAAAATAACGTTTAAAATCTTTTACCCTTTCTTCATTTGGGTAAATACCGCACCATACAGTTTGTAGGTTAAGTGCCGGGGCTGCCGTCAAGATATTCATTATTGCAGCTGAGCAGTCTTGCACCCAAAATCCTTTATATCTTTCGAGAGATGTATCGCCTAAGACTATAATGCAAGCAGGTGCATCATATAGCATCTTAGCATGAGGGTGCATATCAGCTATTTCATTTTTTATTTTTTCATCATTAACTACTATAAAATGCCACGTCTGCTGGTTACCCGCAGAAGGTGCACACATTGCAAGCCTAAGCAATTCTTCTATTTTTTCATCTTCTACGTTAATTTGCTCAAATTGTCTGATACTTCTCCTTGTTTTTATTGCAGTTAACACATCCATAAATACCTCCTTTCAATGATAAATTAATTTCTTATCATACGTTTTCTTTGGTTAAAATGCAAGAATTGTACATGTATTACTTTACCTTATAGATATGTTATAAAATAATTGTGTTATAAAAACATACTGCTATTAATTATATATGTATAATTTAAATTTAAAATTAATTTATTATTGACAAATAAATGTATTATTTATAAAACATATTTTGTTTTTAATGGATAAAAAAGGAGGATGTATGAGTAAAACAGTAAGTGCTCGTATTGAGTCAAAAGGAAATGAATATGTTAAGGAGAGTATTGAAAAGGGTGCAATGATAGCTGAAACCATCATTAAAGATACTACTGCAAATCCAGCACCGCTTGGTTTGATGGGTTTTGGTTTAACTACGATTCTTTTGAATATGCATAATGTTGGATTATTTGGTATTAGTAGTATGATATTAGCTATGGGTATTTTTTATGGTGGTTTGGCTCAAATTATTGCCGGTGTAATGGAGTGGAAAAAGAAAAATACTTTTGGTACAGTTGCATTTACATCTTACGGGTTGTTTTGGATTAGCCTTGTCTTTATAATTATGTTGCCAGAATTGGGTGTTGCTAAGAAACCAAGTGGTACAGAGATGTCTGCTTACTTGTTTATGTGGGGAGCGTTTTCCACAATTTTATGGATAGGCACGTTTAAGGTTAATAAAGCTTTAATGATTGTGTTTTCCTTGTTAGTAGTTTTGTTTATGCTTTTGGCATATGCAGATGCCACAGGAAGTCATACTGCCAAACTTATTGCCGGTTATGAAGGTATAATTTGTGGCATAAGTGCAATATATACAGGTGCTGCTCAAATAATTAATGAGATGTATGGTAGAGCTATTTTGCCGATAGGGGAGTTTTGAATATGATTTTTTTGGGAAAAGTACATTTGTGCCAAAAAAATCTTGACTTTATCTTATCGAGTTGCTATTAATTACAGCTCAATTTAGAAAAATATGAGGTGTTAAATGGCGCATACATTGTCAGCTAAAAAAAGAATTAGGCAATCTGAAAAGAAAAGACTTAGAAACAAGGCTTACAAATCTAAGATGAGAACACTTACCAAGAAGTTTGTTGCTGCAGTTAATAACGGTGAATTAGCTGTTGCTGAGGAAAGCTTTAAAACAGTTTCAAGAGAAATTTTAAAGATTTCTACTAAGGGTGTTATTCATAAAAATCAAGCTGCAAGAAGAGTTTCAAGACTTGCCAAAAAATTAAATTCAATTAAATCAGCATAAAAAAGGGGCTTATTTGCCCCTAATTTTTTTAAATCTTTACGACAACCCTACCGGCAATTTGACCTTTCAGTATTAAATCTATTTTTTCTGATAATTGTTCTAAACTAACTTCCTGGTATATCTGTTGCACATAATCTTTATTCCATCTTTGGGAAATATTGTTCCAAACATTCTCTTTTACTTCAATTGGTTGCTCTACTGAGTCTATTCCTAAAAGGTTTACACCCCTTAAGATGAATGGAAAAACAGTAAGGTTTAATTCATGTGATTTTGTAAGTCCGCATGTGGTGGCAGAGCAGCCGTATTTTAGCGATTTAATTGCAGTAACAAGTATATTTCCACCTACTGTATCTACAACTCCGCCCCATCGAGGTTTTAACATAGGTTTTCCACTTTCATCATCTATCTCTTTTCTATCTATTATTTGTGAAGCACCAAGGGATTTGAGCATCTCTTCTTTTTCCTTTTTTCCTGTGGCAGCCACAACATTATATCCTGACTCAGAAAGCATGGCTACAGCCATTGAGCCTACACCACCAGTTGCCCCTGTAACGAGGATTTCACCACTTTCCGGAGTAAGTCCATATTTTTCAAGTTGGATTATAGATAATGCAGCGGTAAAGCCGGCAGTGCCAAATATCATGGATTCTTTTAATGTGAGGTTATCAGGTTTTTTTATAACCCATGACGCTGGCACGCTTATATATTCTCCAAATCCACCTGGAGTGTTCATTCCTAAGTCATAGCCGGTAAGAATTACCTCTTCACCCTCTTTAAATTTATCTGATTTACTTTTATATACCACGCCTGCAGCATCGATTCCAGGAGTATGGGGATATTGTTTTGTTACACCTTTATTACCAATAGCAGATAGTGCATCTTTGTAGTTTAAAGAGGAGTATTTTACATTAATTATTACATCGTTGTCCGGCAATTCATTGATATCTTTTTCTTCAATGCTTCTAATATATTTCCCATCTTCCTCTTTTACTATCATTGCATTAAATTTCATAACTTCCTCCTTTTAATTTTTTCAAAATGTATTATAATCATAATTTAAAAAGAGTTTAATTTCAATAACATTAGGAGGAAATATGTTTATAGGGCATGAAAAGGATATTGAGAAAATCGGATTTGATGGTGATAATATTAAAGGTGTAATTAAGCAGTCACTTATTGGGCCTGACCAAGGTTGGGATGGTTATATAATGCGGGTATTTACTGTTGAAGAAAGCGGTTTTACTCCAAGACATTCACACCCTTGGCCACATATAAATTATGTAATTAGCGGTAAGGGGACACTTTATTTAAGTGGTAAAGAGTATGAGATTAGTGCCGGCTCAATAGCGTATGTCCCTAATAATACCGCTCATCAGTTTATGGCAAATAAGGGTGAAACTATTAAATTTATCTGCATTGTCCCAGAGGAAGGTGATAAGTAAGTATGTTTGAGTATTTTTTGAGTTTGCCACATACTGCTCAGGCGCTTTTGGCGACACTTTTTACATGGTTTTTAACTGCTCTTGGGGCAGCAATGGTTTTCTTTTTTAAGACAATTAATAAGAGAATTTTAAATCTGATGCTTGGATTTGCTTCAGGTGTAATGATTGCCGCAAGTTTCTGGTCGTTACTTGCTCCTGCAATTACAATGGTTGAGGAAGAAGGTGGAATCATTTGGTTGCCTCCGGTAATTGGATTTTTATCAGGTGGGGCTTTTTTATGGATAGTTGATAAATTTTTACCTCATATGCATATGGATAAACAGGAGAGTGAAGGGGTTAAAACATCTTTACAGCGAAGTGTTTTACTTGTTTTGGCAATTACTTTGCACAATATTCCTGAAGGACTTGCAGTAGGGGTTGCCTTTGGTGCTATTGGAAATGGTTTAACATCCGCCTCAATTGGTGGAGCAATAGCCCTTGCAATAGGTATCGGTATTCAAAATTTTCCTGAAGGGGCAGCTGTTTCTGTCCCACTAAGGAGAGAAGGTTTTAGTAGATTTAAAAGTTTTATGTATGGTCAGGCTTCAGGTATTGTAGAGCCTATAGCAGGTGTGGTAGGGGCTTTTGCTGTAGTGCTGATGAAACCTATTTTACCTTATGCTTTATCATTTGCTGCGGGGGCAATGATTTATGTCGTAGTAGAAGAGCTTATTCCGGAGTCCCAATTTGGCGATGAAATAGACTTGTCAACAATAGGAGCTATGATTGGTTTTGCCGTAATGATGACTCTTGATGTTGCCTTAGGTTAAGTTTAGTTGAAAATAGTTTAAAAATATGTTATGTGTGCAAAATTTTTTGGAGGAATCAGTTTATGGTGGATAAGAAATTGCCTTTTACTAAAGAGCAGATTGAGAGAATAATTGAAAAATATCCTACACCTTTTCACATTTACGATGAAAAGGGGATTAGGGAAAATGCTAAAAGATTAAAAAAGGCTTTTAGTTGGAATGATGGATTTAAGGAATATTTTGCAGTTAAGGCAACACCTAATCCATATATTTTAAAACTCTTAAAAGAGGAAGGATTTGGGGCCGACTGCAGTTCAATGGCTGAACTTATTTTGTCTGAAAAGGTAGGGATTGTTGGAGAAAACATTATGTTTACTTCTAACGAGACACCTGAGTATGAATATGTCAAGGCTAAACAGTTGGGGGCTATAATTAATTTGGACGATATTACTCATATCGATTTTGTAGATAAAGTTTGTGGACTTCCTGAGCTAATCTGTTTTAGGTACAACCCTGGTCCTCTTAAAGGTGGTAATGCTATTATTGGCAAGCCTGAAGAAGCTAAATATGGGTTTACAAAGGAGCAATTGTTTGAGGGTTATAAGATTTGTAAAGAGAGAGGAGTAAAGAGATTTGGGTTACATACGATGGTGGCATCTAATGAACTTGATCCTGAATATTTTGTAGATACTGTAAATATGCTCCTTGATGTTGCTCATGAGATTACAAATGAAGTTGGGATAAAGTTTGAATTTATCAATATGGGTGGTGGTATCGGTATCCCTTATAGACCTGAACAAAATCCTGTTGATTTGGAGTATGTTGGAAATAAAATTAAAGATTTATTTGATAAAAAGGTAAAAGGTACAAAGCTTGACCCTTTAAAGCTTTATATGGAAAACGGCAGGATGATTACAGGACCTTACGGTTATCTTGTAACCAAAGCTATTCATAAAAAGGACATTTATAAGAAATATATCGGTGTTGATGCCAGTATGGCAAATCTTATGAGGCCTGGTATGTATGGTGCATATCATCATATTACTGTGCTTGGCAAAGAGAATGAGCCTAAAGATATGGTATACGATGTAGTTGGTTCATTGTGTGAAAATAATGATAAGTTTGCTATTGATAGAAATTTGCCTGAAATAGAAAGAGGCGATATTATTGTAATACATGATGCAGGTGCACATGGACATGCAATGGGCTTTAATTATAACGGTAAACTAAGGTCTGCAGAACTTTTGCTTAAAGAGGATGGAGGTGTAGAGCTTATCAGAAGGGCAGAAACAATAGATGACCTTTTTGCTACCTTAGATTTTTCAAGATTATAACAAAAAAGGGGCTGAGTTTAGCCCCTTAATTTATATTCTCCGGTACAGAAATCTATATCATCTTTAATTAGAAATTTGCCTGTTTTATCTTGTTCAGAAAGTATAATATTTACAGACTTATACGATTGAGGTATCTCTTTTAAAAATTGACAAGATATTGACTCTATAAATGGTAATTCCCCTTTAAAATTAAAAAGTCCTGTTTGAAGGTAATTGAAATAAGCAGTATTGTTTACATGTTCATTAGAGTCAAAATCGGAATACCTAAGTGTAATTTTATCAGAAAATGATATATTCCCATCAAAATCAAACTTCTTTTTTTGAAGACTCTCAAAGTTTGGTTTAATAGTAAGAGAATTGTATTTTTCAATTATCTCACTTGGAATTTTTACTATTTTTCGCTTTCCTAAATCAATAAAATACCAAACAGATGTAGCTTTTGCAAAGACCATACCGTCTTTTTTTAATTCAAAATCTCTTGTAGCAGTGAAACCTTTTGCTCCAAGTGACCATGTTACTATTTCAATCTCATCTCCAAAAGTGGGTAAATCGGATATTTCGATCTGTAATTTAGCCAAAATCCATGTGTAGCCTAAGCTTTTTAAAAACTCAGTCCCGTTGCCAACCTGTTCGGAGTGAGTGACAGCGGCATATTGAAGATAACTAAAAATTGAATCGATTCTTAAGTTTAAGTTTTTATCAACCTCATTGTAGTTGACTTTATGTTTAAATTTGATTTTTTTATTTTCCATGATAAAAATCTGCAAATTTTTTGTCCGAGCCGAGAATGTGTTTTATTAACCATTCGTTAAGCCCTAAAAATATCTCCTCGATTAGTTCAGTATTTTTTTCGCCAACCTGGTCTTTGATACTTAATACTGTTTGCTTGAATTTGCTATGCTCTTTAATATGGTTTGAAGTTTCAGGATAGTTTACTTCTTTCATCAATTTTTCTTCATCACTAAAATGCTTGTCAGTATATTTTTCAAGGTAATTCACAACCTTGAGAGTTTCTTCTTTTGATGCGTTATCCATTATCTTAGCTACAAATTTATCAATGAAAACAAATAGCGACTTATGTTGAGCATCTATTAATTTAATACCTAAAGAGAGGTTTTTCAAAAAAACTGTTTTGTTTAGAAAGGGGAGAAAAGTATTATCTAGTTCTAAGAAGCATGAGTCAATGTATTTTTCAAGTGCTTGCTGTAACCTAATTTTTAAATCATCCTTAAAACCATAAAGTTCTGCTTCCAGATAGATATCATTCAGGGTCTTAATACACTCATCAGTATAATCCCTATATATTTCACTGTTTTCAAAGCTGTATCTAGTCATTAAATTCCACAAAAACTTGTGGAAATTTTTGAGCTCATTGATGAGAGCTTTTATCTCATCCAACCTAATGGTACCAATGTCTTTACTTGCTATGAATTCGACTTTCCTACATAAAGCTTCGTAAGTTTCGGTAAGTAATTCTACTTTTAATATATTTTCTTCAGTCATTTGTATATACCTTCATATTGAAATATTGGGAAGATTATATTATTATTCGTTCAGTAGTCAATATTTTAATTAAAAGGTTTAATTATGAGACTTGTTGCTTCTTTTAGATATTCTAAACTTGATGGGGTTTATTACAATAGTTATTATCAGTTAAAAATAGTTAAGGATGATGGCAGTATTGAGCCATATGTTGATGACGAGTTCTACCGTATTTTTGAGGCGGTTGCTAAAAACACAAACAGTAACAATATATTGCAATGTAGCCTTGATAAAAGCACGAATACAAATTTAATACATGTTAAGATAAATCTTATTTCATTATTGGAAAATGAGCCTTATGTTAACCAAGATTATTCAAATATTTTGGATAGTATGCAAAAGATAATAATAGAGCATTTTATTAAAAATAAATTATTGGAAAAGACCTTTAAGTATCGCGATATACTTAGAGGGGTTGATATAGATCAACTAAAATTTGATATTTCTTAATTTTTTAGAAAAAAAGGTTGAATGATTTGTTCTAATGTTATATAAACACATTCATTTTAGGGGCCATAGCTCAGTTGGGAGAGCGCATGAATGGCATTCATGAGGTCAGGGGTTCGACCCCCCTTGGCTCCATCTAAATTATAAAGCGAGGATAGTATGAACATATATTTGCCTGATGGAAACGTGTTTGAGTTAATGGAAGAAGCTACTGTAATTGATTTGGCTAAAAAAATTAGTAATGGCCTTGCCAAAGTTGCTATTGCAGGTGAGGTAAATGGTAAATTGGTAGATTTATACCATAATTTGAAAGATGGAGATAAGGTCAGAATTGTTACCAATAAGGATAAAGAAGCGCTTGATATTCTTAGACATTCTACTGCTCACTTAATGGCTCAGGCAGTTAAAAGACTTTTTCCTGAAGCAAAAGTTACGATAGGTCCGAATATAGAAGATGGTTTTTATTACGATTTTGATATTGAAAGGCCTTTTACTCCTGAAGATTTAGAGAAAATTGAAAAAGAGATGAAGAAGATTAGCGACGAGAATATACAGATAAGAAGAAAAGTTTTGAGCAAAGATGAGGCAGTAAAGCTTTTTAGTTCAATGGGCGAAACTTTTAAGGTGGAGATAATCAATGAGCTTGAGGAGGGCGAAGTTTCACTTTATGAACAGGGGGATTTTGTTGACCTTTGTCGCGGACCTCATTTACCAAGCACGGGGAAAATAAAGTTTTTTAAATTGTTAAATGTCGCCGGGGCATATTGGAGAGGTGATGAAAACAATAAAATGCTTCAGCGCATATACGGTACAGCTTGGTTTAAAAAAGAAGATTTGGATGATTATTTAAACAGACTTGAAGAAGCTAAAAAAAGAGATCATAGAAAACTCGGAAAGGAGTTGGAGCTTTTTTCAACATTTGATGAAATCGGTTCAGGTTTAATTTGTTGGATGCCAAAAGGTGGTAGGATGAGGGCTACCATTGAGGATTTTTGGAGAAAAAAACACTACGAAAATGGTTATGAGCTCTTGTATACGCCTCATATAGGAAAATCTAATTTGTGGCAGACTTCAGGCCATCTGGATTTTTATAATGAAAATATGTATTCACCAATGGATATAGAAGGGCAAAATTACTTTATAAAGCCAATGAACTGCCCTTTCCATATTATGATTTATAAATCTAAGACAAGATCTTACAGAGATTTACCCCTTAGATGGGCTGAGCTTGGTACTGTTTACCGTTATGAGCGTTCTGGTGTATTGCATGGGCTTTTAAGGGTAAGAGGTTTTACTCAAGATGATGCCCATATCGTTTGTGCACAAGATCAGATTGAGTCAGAAATAAAAGAGGTATTGCGTTTTTCCCTTGAAATGTGGAAAGCGTTTGGATTTGAGAATATAAAAGGTTATATTGCAACCAGGCCTGAAAAAAGTGTGGGCGATGAGTCGATGTGGGAGAAGGCTACAAACTCTTTAACTGAGGCTATAAAATCATCAGGGATTGAATTTGAAGTAGATGAGGGTGGTGGAGCATTTTACGGCCCTAAAATTGACTTAAAGGTAAAGGATGCTATCGGTAGAGAATGGCAAATGACAACAATACAATTCGATTTCAATCTTCCTGAAAGATTTGATATGTCATATGTTGACAAAGATGGTCAGCAAAAGAGGCCTTTTATGGTGCATAGAGCACTTTTAGGTTCTTTAGAAAGATTTTTTGGGGTACTGATTGAGCATTTCGCGGGTGCTTTCCCAATGTGGATTGCTCCTGTACAGGTTAAAATACTGAATATCAGTGACACGCAGATTGATTATTGTAAAGAGCTTTATAACGAACTAAAATCCAATGGGTTTAGGGTAGAGCTTGACTTAAGGAATGAAAAGATTGGGTATAAGATAAGGGAAGCTCAAATGGAAAAAATTCCTCATATGATTATTATTGGCAATGATGAAATGGAAAATAAAAAGGTTTCTGTAAGGCTGAGAAATGGAGAAAATAAAAATAATCTTGATTTTTCAGAATATATTGGTGTATTAAGAGAGCTTGATAAATCGAAGACTCAACAATTATGGAGGTGAGTTATAGTTAAGGAAGTTGATAAGGAAAGAGTAAACGAGGAAATAACCTCACCTGAAGTTAGGTTAATTCTTTCGGACGGTACTCAAAAAGGGGTTGTATCTATAGCTGAAGCGCTAAAGATTGCAGAAGAAGAAGGTTATGACTTGGTTGAAATTGCTCCTCAAGCTAAACCTCCGGTTTGTAAAGTAATGGATTATAGCAAGTTCAAATTTGAGAAGAGTAAGAAAGAGAAGGAAGCCAAGAAGAAACAGAAGCAACATCAAATTGATATTAAAGAGATAAAGTTTAGACCAAAAATTGAAGAGCATGATTACGGTGTAAAATTAAAACATGTCAGAAGATTTTTAGAAGATGGTGATAAGGTTAAGGTTGTGGTCCGTTATAGAGGTCGGGAAATGATGTTTATGGACCAGGGCCTTGAATTACTAAATAAATTAGTTAGTGATTTAGAAGATCTCTGTGTTGTAGAAAAAAAACCGGAGATGCAGGGTCGTCAGCAGACAATGGTCTTAGCACCGAAGGCTAATTAGTTAGGAGGTTTAGATGCCTAAGATGAAAACCCATAGGGGTGCTGCCAAGAGATTTAAAGTTACAGGCAGCGGAAAAGTGAAGTTCAAAAGAAACGGATTGAGGCATATCCTCACCTCAAAATCCGCAAAAAGAAAGCGCGCTTTGCGCCGCCCTGACATCCTGACAGGGGCTGATGCAGAAAATATCAAAAAACTGCTCCCCTACGCATAACAGGTAAAAGGAGGAAAATGTGCCAAGAGCAAAAGGTGGTTTTAAAACCAGAAGAAGAAGGAACAAATGGCTCAAAGTCAGTAAAGGATTTGTTGGTGTTCCCAATAATGTTTACAAAAAGAGCCGTGAAATAGGTGAACGAGCCTTAGCTGAATCCTATAAAGGAAGAAAACAGAGGAAAAGGGATTTTAGAAGGCTTTGGATTATTAGGATTAATGCTGCTGTTAGACAGTATGGTTTAAGCTACAGCAGATTTATCGGTATGCTTAAAGATAAAAATATCGATATTGACCGCAAGGTCTTGTCAGAAATGGCAGTTAATAATCCTCAAGAATTTGAGCAATTGGTTAAAAAGGTCTCAGCTTAAGACCTTTTAGACGGGGTGCAAAAGCACCCCTTTATTTTTATCTAAATTTATAATATAAATTTTCTTTAAACATAATCGGGGTGTTTTATGGATTTAGGTGTCGATATTAAGAGTATTTTGGAAGAGATAGAAAAAGTATCTAGCCTTAGTGACCTATATCAACTAAAGGTTAAGTATCTTGGTAAAAAAGGGATAATATCACAGCTTAATAAAAATCTAAAAGATATAGAAAGCGATAAAAGAGCTGAGTTTGGAAAGAAAATACATGAGTTGAGAGTTTTGTTTGAAAATAGCTATGATGAGAAAGAAAAAGCATTGAAAGAGATTGAAAGAAAACAGAAGCTTGCTTCTGAAAAAATAGATATTACGCTTCCGGGCTTTCCTATAAACTATGGAAGTATTCACCCTATTACAAAAGTTTACAACGAAATTGTTGATATATTTACTGCTATGGGGTTTGAAGTAGCAACCGGACCTGAGATAGAGTCAGATTTTTATAACTTTGAGGCTTTAAACATTCCTAAAGCTCACCCTGCAAGGGATATGCAGGATACTTTTTATATATCAGAAGAAGTGCTCCTTAGGACTCATACTTCCCCTGTTCAAATAAGGACAATGTTGGAACAAAAACCTCCGGTAAAAATAATTGCACCGGGAAAAGTTTACAGGTGTGATAGTGATGTAACTCATACACCTATGTTTCATCAGGTTGAAGGCTTATTAGTGGATGAAAAGGTCACTTTTGGTGATTTAAAGGGGACATTAACACTTTTTATAAAGAGACTTTTTGGAGATGATGTGCCTGTAAGGTTTAGACCGAGCTTTTTCCCGTTTACAGAACCTTCCGCTGAAGTTGATATGGGTTGTGTAATATGTAATTCTAAAGGTTGCAGGGTTTGTAAAAATACTGGGTGGCTTGAGATTTTAGGATGCGGTATGGTTCATCCGAACGTTTTTAAATCTGTCGGTTATGATTCTCAAAAATACAGAGGTTATGCATTTGGAATGGGGATAGAGAGAATTACGATGCTTAAGTTTGGTATTAATGATTTGAGGTTGTTTTTTGAAAACAACATGAAGTTTTTGAGTCAATTTTAGAGGTGAATTATGAAAGTTAGTTTAGAGTGGTTAAAAGAGTTTATTGATATAGATGGCATTAACCCGCATGAGATTGCTGACAGACTTACTATGTCTGGTCTTGAAGTGGAGTCTGTAGAGCATATCCCTTCAATAGAAAATATTGTTGTGGCTCATGTTTTGGAAAAGCAGAAGCATCCTGATGCAGATAAACTTTCAGTGTGTAAAGTCTTTGATGGCAAAGAAGAGTATCAGGTAGTTTGTGGTGCCAAAAATGTTGATAAGGGGCAAAATATAGTTTTTTGTAAAATAGGAGCAGTGTTGCCGGGAGATTTTAAAATCAAAAAGGCTAAGATAAGGGGTGTGGAGTCTTTTGGTATGATTGCATCCCTTAGTGAGCTTGGACTTGAAGAAAAAAGTGAAGGTATTTATGTTTTGCCGGAAGATATTAAGATTGGGGATGACCCTAACAAAATCTTGGGGCTTGGGGATTATGTCCTTGAAATATCAATTACACCTAACAGGGCTGATTGTCTAAGTGTAATAGGTGTTGCAAGGGAGATAGCTGCATTGTATGGTTTGCAGGTAAAAGAGAGGGAGTTTTCAATTCAGGAATTAGAAGAGGATGCAAATAAATATTCCTATGTGAAAGTGAAAAATAGTGAGATATGTCCTGTATATCTTGGTAGAATCATAAAAGATGTGGCCATAAAGCAATCTCCATTATATATACAAAATAGGCTTCGTAAGGCCGGTATTAGACCTATCAACAATATAGTAGATGTTACAAATTATGTCCTTTTGGAATATGGTCAGCCCCTTCATACATTTGACTTAAATGAGATAGAAGGTGGAATTGTAGTTAGAAATGCCGACAAAGGTGAAAAAATAGTAACCCTTGACGGTAGAGAGAAAGTTTTAGATGAGTCGATGCTTGTAATTGCAGATGAGAAGAAAGCTGTTGCTGTGGCAGGGGTTATGGGCGGCGAGTATTCCGGAATCAATGACAATACAAAAGATGTGTTTTTAGAATGTGCTTATTTCAAACCCGACAGTATTAGGTTAACTGCACGCAGGCTTGGTATGCAGACAGATTCCTCTTATAGGTATGAAAGAGGAATAGATATGAAAAATACTTATAAGATGGTAGACTATGCCGCTTACCTTTTATCAAAGCTATCCGGCGGTAAAATCTTAAAGAATACACTGAGTGATAATCCAAAAGGTTATGAGGATAAAGAAGTTAAAGTTAATTTTAACAAGATAAACTCTTATATCGGGCTTCAAATTTCAGAAGATGAAATTGTCAACATATTAAAAAGACTTAATTTTAAATTATCAAAACAAGGCACTGATTATGTTGTGGTGCCCCCTTCATACAGGGTGGATATAGAGATTTGGCAAGATATAGTTGAAGAAGTGGCAAGAGTTTACGGTTATAACAATATACCAACTTCTACTCCTGAAATTTTAGCTGACGGAAGAGTTAAAAAACCACTATTAAAAGCAGTAATGGATATAAAAAGACACCTTGCAGCTTTAGGTTTTGTGGAGGCTATAAATTATTCTTTTACATCTGAAAGATTTTTAAGCCATTTTGACGACAGTAAAAAATTTGTCAAACTTTTAAATCCGATTTCAGAAGACTTGGCGGTAATGAGGACATTTGTTTTTCCAAGCCTTCTGATGAATATTAAAAACAATTTAAATAATGGTTACAAAAATGTCAGATTTTTTGAAGTCGCTTCTACCTATTTAAAAAAGGATGATGGGCTTCCTGAGCAAAAAGTTAGTCTCTCTATTGCGGTTACAGATGATTTTTTTGGGCTTTATTGGGATAAAATAAAAAAGACTGAAACTTTTTATTACCTGAAAGGGGTTTTGGAAAATATAGGTAAGTTTTTCAATGTAAACTTTAATTTTGTGAGGTCTGACTTTGAGTTTCTTCACCCCGGAAAATCAGCTGATATTTATATAGAAGATAAAAAAATCGGCTTTATTGGTTGCATTCATCCTGATATTAATGAAAAAATAGATATCGATCTTCCTGTCTATGTTGCTGAATTGGAGTTGGAAGAGCTTGTAAATATTGTTAAAGACAGAAAAATTAAGTTTAAGAGTTTTTCTGTGTATCCATTTGTTTACAAAGATTTATCTCTATTAGTCAAAAAGGATATTTTCAGTGAAGATATAAGAAAATTTATATTGTCATATGACCCGCTTATTGAAAACTGTATTGTTTTTGATAAGTTTGAAGATGAAAAAATTGGTTTGGAAAATGTCAGTCTTGCTTTTAGAATTTACTTTTCACATAATGAAAAGACATTAACTGACGAAGAGACCAATGGAATCTTGACTAGACTAGTTTCAGATTTGGAAAAACGTTTTTTAGCTAAATTAAGATAGTTTGTGGGGGCTTTGCCCCCATTTTTTTTAGGTTTTTTATTTTATTCATTTTTATTGTTGACCAAATAGGTTAAATTTTCTAATTTCTTATAATATGTCGGGAAAATGTGGTTTTTGTATTTTTATAAATAGAGTATTGCACTTCGGAGAGCCGAATGAAAGATGCCAGAAACTATAAAGTACTTGTTGTTGATGACGAAGATTATATCAGAGAGAGTATTGAAATAATCTTAAGGACTGAAGGCTTTGAGGTTTTTTCTGTTAATAGCGGACCAAAAGCTTTGCAGGTTTTGCAGGAGAAAAATATAGATGTTGTTTTAACCGACATTAAAATGCCTGAAATGGATGGGGTCACCCTTTTAAAAAAGATAAAAGGGGAGTATCAGGTTGAGGTTATTTTGATAACTGGTTTTCCAAGCCTTGACACAGCCGTGGAAAGTGTCAAATTTGGTGCATACGATTATATTACCAAACCTTTTAAAGTTGAGGATTTATTAAATAAAATATTAAAGGCAATTGAAAATAAAAAGTTAAAAAAAGAAGTTGTCGAGTTAAATCAGATTATATCAATTTACGATTCGAGCAAATTTTTTGCTAATATTATGCATGTTGATGAAATATTTGAGAAAATGAATACAATTATCTTTGATTTTCTGAAAAATGATGGATATTTTATAAGACTTTTCACAAGAGAATATATAAAGGATGTGAATGTAGATAAAAATCTTAACAAGTTTATTACCGATAACTTTAGTTATAAGGAAGCATTGACTATATTTTCAAATTTAGAACACTATGAAACAACAGTAAAGTTAAACGGTAAAGATATAAATCTCTTATTATTACCTATGAAGAGCAGAGAAGGTTTGTGGGGGATTGTAGGTGTTTTCAGAGAAGGTTCCAGAAGTTATTCAGATTTGGACTGTAAAGTACACAGTATCTATGTTGACCAATTCTCTCTCTCTTTGTTAAATATATATAGTTTTGAAGATTTATCCAAAGGTTATCTGGAAACAATAACAGCACTTTCAAAAGCGGTTGATGCAAAAGACCATTATACTATGGGGCATTCGGAGAATGTAAAAAGGTACTCTTTGATGATTGTTGAGGAGATGGGGTTAAACGAGGAGTTTAAAGATGCAATGATATATGCCGGATTATTGCACGATATTGGCAAGATTGGTGTCCCCACTGAAATAATAGTTAAGCCTGATAGATTGACGAATGAAGAATACGAAGAGATGAAAAAGCACCCTATTCATGGCAAAGATATCTTGTCCCCTATTGAGTTTCTGGGTGATGTACCGTATTACGTTTTATATCATCACGAAAAATTGGATGGTAGCGGATACCCCTACGGACTAACAGCTGAAGATATCCCTTTGGGAGCAAAAATATTGCATGTTGCCGATTCTTATGATGCAATGACTACAGATAGAAGTTATAGAATGAGGAGAGATCCAAAGCTTGCCTTTGAAGAGCTTGACAGATGCACAGGGACTCAGTTTGACAAGGAGATTGTTTCAGCTTTTAAGTCTGCTATGAGGAAAAAAGGTAATAAATAATTGGAAGGTAAAATGAAAAGTTTGTTGAAAAAAGATTTGTTAGAGCTTGGAAAAGAAGCTTTTAATATAAAAAAACAGCTTTACGGCGATGATGTTTTTTTTGTGAGGAATGTTCATCTTAATTATACTAATATATGTGTAAATCATTGTAAATTTTGTGCTTTTGCTAAAAATGAAGGTGAGGACAATGCTTATGAAATGTCAGTCGATGATGTTTTGAAATATCTTTCAGACAAGGTTGTAGGTTGTGTGGAAGTGCATATTGTTGGTGGGCTTCATCCGTCAAAGCCATTTGAGTTTTATTTGGATATGATAAAAAGCATTAAGCAGACATACCCTTTTCTTACAATTAAGGCTTTCAGTGCAGTTGAGATTGATTACTTTTCAAGAATTTCAGGACTTAGTATTGATGGCGTTTTTGATAAATTAAAATTATCAGGACTTGAAATGCTTCCTGGGGGCGGAGCGGAAATATTGGATAAAAAGATTAGAAATCAGATTTGCCCCGAAAAGATTGATGCTGATAGATGGTTGTATATTATGGAATCAGCTCATAATAACGGAATTAGGACAAATGCAACAGTACTTTATGGACATTTAGAAGCTGAGGAAGATATATTGGAACATTTGTTAAAAATAAAAAGACTGCAAGATAAGACTGGAGGTTTTTCGGCTTTTATCCCTTTGTCTTTTCATCCTGACAATACTTTTCTCTCGGAAAGGTTGCCGGTAACCGGTGTAGAGGATTTGAGGATTATTGCTTTAAGTAGAATAGTATTGGATAATATCCCTCATATTAAAGCTTATTGGGTCATGCTTGGAGAAAAAACGGCACAAGTTGCCCTAAATTTTGGTGCTGATGACCTTGATGGGACAATAGTAAAAGAGAAGATTACTCATGCAGCAGGAGCAAAGTCAAAAGAAGGACTTACTATTGATGAGCTTGCTTTTCTGATTAAATCTGCCGGTTTTAATCCGGTTGAAAGGGATGCATTTTACAATGAAATTAAAAGATATTAATAGGTATATATTTATTAACCCCTCCCCTAATATGCTAAAGGTAGCCAAAAAGATAGAGGAGTTTGGTAAAAAAACTGAAATTTGTGTTGATAAAGATATTATGGCAGCAAATTGTTACAAACTATCGGTACATTTTGACAATGAATTTTTGTTCTATAGTGATAAAAATCGGGAGAGTGAGTTTTTAGAAAAGAATGCTTTTAAATTTAAAAGAGGACTTTTTTACAGACATCCTGTTATTGAGAATATTCCTTTTAAGGGTACTTCAAAGGAGCTGTATCTAATTAACAAAGGTAAAATACTTTTTGAACAAAAGAATGATTTCAATATTTTTAATGGTAAGCCAAATGACGATGAAGTAGTGATTTTTTCATACTCTAAAAACATGTTAAGTGAGAGAGATTGTAAAAGAAAAATTGTGACTATTTTAGAAGTCGATAAAGAAACTTCAAATGCCCTTCATTTTAATTATTTTATTTTTTTTATTAAAGATTTAAAATATGAGATGTTTTTAAATGGCAATAAATTGTACGTTGTTGGCGATAAAGATGCCGATATATTATTTAGTAAAAGATTAGAGTTTTTCAAAAAGAATAATTTTAAGAAACTCAGCGAATTTGCCATTTATGTAAACGAAAACCCATATCTTGTAAAATCGGAAAAAAATTATATACTGTTAAACGATTACAGCTATTTTAATATTTCAGTTAAAATGCCTGAAGAGTGGTATCATAAACTGGGGCGTTATTTATGCACAGGAAAGCAGTAGTTGAGGGTGTTTTTTATCCAAAGTCTTTTAAAGCAATAAAGAATTTTGTTGATAGCTGTAATGTAAAATTACAAGTGGAAGCAAAAATAGCGATTGTGCCGCATGCAGGTTACATATATTCCGGTGAAACTGCAGTTAAAACTTTAAAATCTATCAACAAAATTGAAAAAAATATAATTTTACTTGGTCCAAATCATACAGGGTTGGGGGAAAAGGTTGCAGTCTTTCCTGAGGGTGAGTGGCAAACACCTTGTGGGGATGTTACGGTCAATAAAGATACCGTTGATTTGCTTGTTGAAAAAAGTGTTATTTTAAAAAGAGATACAATGGCTCATATCCAAGAGCATTCACTTGAAGTATTACTTCCGATTTTAAAATATCTGAAAGATGATATAAATATTGTTCCTATTACAGTTTCTCATCTTACAAAAAATGAGTGTTTTAATGTTGCAAAGGATATATATGAAATAATAAAAGATGGCAGTTTTACGATAGTAGTAAGTACTGATTTCAATCATTTTGAAAGTGAAGAGGTTACTAACTATAAGGACAAATTAGCAATTGAAAAAATATTGGACATTGACCCGGAAGGACTTTATAATATCGTTTTTGAGAAAAGGATATCGATGTGCGGTATCTTCCCTGTTACTATTGCACTTTATTTGGCAAGAATGTTAAAATTGAATAATGTGAAGCTTGTAGAGCACTCAACAAGTGCAAAAGCAAGTGGTGATTATCACAGAGTTGTCGGATATGCTGGTATTTTAATTGGGTAGGAGGAGTAAATATGATTAAAAAAGCAGTTATCCCTGCGGCGGGGTTTGGGACGAGGATGCTCCCTTTTACTAAAGCAGTTCCTAAGGAGATGATTACATTGGTAGATAGGCCTGCCATTGATTATGCAATTGATGAGGCAGTTGCTGCAGGCATTGATGAGATTATTTTAATAACAAGTAAGTCAAAAAACTTGATTGAAGATTATTATGACAGATATTATGAGCTTGAGAATGCTCTTGAAAAATCTGGAAAGACTGAACTTTTAAGCGAAGTTGTTGGGCTCGCAGAAAAATGCAAAATTGTTTCTGTTAGACAAAAAGAACAACTTGGGCTTGGGCATGCTGTCTATTGTGCAGCTGATTTGGTAGGTGATGAGCCGTTTGCCGTTATTTTACCGGATGACCTGTTTCTTTCAAAAAAGCCTGTATTGGCACAATTAAAAGAGGCTTATGAAAAGGTGAAAAGCCCTGTTCTGGCTATTCAGGAGGTGCCTGAAAGCGAAACTTCAAAATATGGGATTGTGGACATAAAAAATAACACAGAAGTAAATCTTTTCGGCTTGAAAAGTATGGTGGAAAAACCAAAAGAAAATCCGCCTTCAAACTATGCAATTGTGGGAAGATATATTTTGACACCTGATATTTTGAAGGAGCTTGGTAATACAGGCAGTGGTGCTTTGGGAGAGATACAGCTTACCGATGCTATAAACAGGGTTGCTAAAAGCGGTGAAGTGTTTGGGCTCGTTTATGAAGGTAAACGATTTGACTGTGGCAGTAAGCAAGGCTATTTGGAAGCTGTAGTAAATTTTACTATGGCAAGAGAAGATTTGCGGGATGATTTTTTAAACGTTATAAAGAAAATTAAGATGTAAGATGAAAGAGTTTAAGGGAATTTATCAGCTTCACGGCTCAATAAACAAAAAGATTGAAGAAATATTGCAGACTCTTTATAAACACAAAGGGCTTGATGTCCCTTCAGGTCCAAGGATTGATGTAGTTATAGGGAAAGGTTACATCGATGTGTATGCAGATTTGCCCGGTGTAGGTATTGGTGATTTTAAGGTCTATTTAGTTGAAAATAAACTTGTTATTGAAGGGGTAAAAAGGTCTATGAAACATACTGAGAAGGTAAATTACTTAGTTATGGAGAGAGAATTTTTCCCATTCAGAAAGATAATTGAGATACCTTCTGAATATAGCTTTGAAAATGGCTTTGCCAAGCTTAAAGATGGTGTATTGCACATAAGATTGGAAATCAATTAGAGTAAGAGATTGTGGAGGTAAGTGTGGAATTTAATGAAAGTGATATAAAAATACCTGAAGAGTTACCATTATTGCCTGTAAGGGATATAGTAGTTTTCCCTTTTATGGTAATCCCTCTTTTTGTTGGTAGAGAGGCAAGTATCAAAGCTGTGGATGATGCTTTGGCCGAAAAGAGGATGATTTTTTTGGCTTCACAAAAAGATCCAATGAATGAAGACCCTGGTAAGGGTGAAGTGTATGAAATCGGTACTATTGCTGTAATTCTTAGAATGCTTAAACTGCCTGATGGTAGGGTAAAGATACTTGTCCAAGGGTTAAAAAGAGGGAAGATAAAGGAATTTATTAAGGATGAACCTTACTTTAAAGTAAGAGTTGAGCAGATCGAAGAGGATGATAAAACAGATGATTTGAAAGTAGAAGCACTTACAAGACATGTAAAAGATCAGTTAAATCGTGCTGTCAGTCTTGGCAAACCTATGCTTCCTGATCTGTTGGCAATTATTGATTCTATTGATGAGCCGGGTAAGTTGGCAGACCTAGTCGTGTCAAACTTGGGACTAAAAATAAGTGAATCGCAGGAAGTACTGGAAACAGTAGACTCTGTTGAAAGATTGAAGAAGGTGAGTGAATTTTTAAATAGGGAAATTTCTATTTTAGAAGTGCAACAGAAGATTTTAAGCGAAGCAAAAGGGGAAATAGATAAAAGTCAAAAGGAATATTTTTTAAAAGAACAACTTAAAGCTATTAGAAAAGAGTTGGGTGAAGAAGATGATTTTAATAAAGAGATAGAAGAGTTAAATAACAAAATCAACAAATTAAAGATGCCAAAGGATGTGAAGGAAGAGGCATTAAAGCAGCTTAAAAGACTTTCGAGGATGCATTCAGATTCTGCAGAGGCAACTGTAGTAAGATCTTATATCGAGTGGCTTGTGGAATTGCCATGGAAAAAGTCATCAAAAGATAACCTTGATATAAAAAATGCAAAACTGATTCTTGATGAAGACCATTACGGACTTGAAGAGGTTAAGGACAGGATATTGGATTTCTTGTCAGTTAGAAAACTTAAGAAAGATATGAAAAGTCCTATTTTATGCTTTGTTGGTCCTCCCGGAGTTGGTAAGACTTCCCTTGGCAAATCTATTGCAAGGGCGATGAATAGAAAATTTTTAAGAATTTCACTTGGTGGCGTAAGGGATGAGGCTGAAATAAGGGGGCATAGAAGGACTTATATTGGGGCTATGCCGGGTAAAATAATTCAAGGATTGAAGAGTGTTGGCACTGATAACCCGGTTTTTATGCTTGATGAGATAGATAAGCTTGGAAATGATTTTAGGGGTGATCCGGCTTCTGCATTGCTTGAAGTACTTGATCCAGAGCAAAATAATAGCTTTGTAGATCACTATATCGGTGTACCTTTTGATCTTTCCAAAGTATTTTTCATAACTACAGCTAATTATCTTGAGCCTATCCCCCCCGCATTAAAAGACAGGATGGAAATTATTGAAATACCTGGATATACCGAAGAGGAAAAGGTGAATATCGCTGAAAAATATTTAATTCCAAAACAGTGTAAAGAGAATGGAATAGATCTATTAAAATTTAGAAAAAGTGCAATTTTGAAAGTAGTTTCAGGCTATACAAGAGAATCTGGGTTAAGAAATCTTGAGAGAAATATCGGCACTGTTTGTAGAAAAGTTGCAAGAAAAGTTGCGGAAGAAGGTGTGTTTAAAAAAACTATTACTGAAACAGATGTTGTAAAATTTTTGGGGCCGGAGAAATTTTACCCTGAAGATGAATTAAAAAATAATGAAATTGGTGTCGTAACTGGTCTTGCCTGGACCCCTTATGGCGGTGATGTATTGTTTATTGAGTGCACTAAATATAAAGGGAAGGGGAATCTTGTTATTACTGGGCAACTTGGAGATGTAATGAAAGAATCTGCAAGAGCAGCGCTGACATATGTCAGATCAATTGCTGATAGGTATAATATTAATGAAGAAGATTTTGAAAAATACGATATACATATTCACGTTCCTGCCGGTGCAATCCCAAAAGATGGCCCTTCTGCAGGTATAACTATGGCCATAGCAATTCTTTCTATTTTTTCAGGACGGCATGTTAACAAGGAAGTAGCAATGACGGGTGAGATAACTATCAGAGGTAAGGTATTGCCTATTGGTGGACTAAAGGAAAAGTTATTGGCCGCTAAAAGAATGAACGTTAAGAAAGTTATCATCCCTAAAAAGAATGAAAATGATTTGATAAAACTACCAAAATATATTAAAAATTCGCTTAAGATTTATACAGTAGAAAGCTTTGATGAGGTAGCGGAAATCGCTCTGATTTAAGGGGGAGTTTATAAAAATACGTGATAAGCTGGCAAGGCTGCTGACAATAGATAGATCACCCCATATAGTTGCGCTTTCTTCAGCTATAGGGATGATCATTGGTTTTTCCCCTTACGTAGGATTTCATACAGTCCTTGCTATTGCTTTTTCATATTTTTTGAATCTGCCAATTTATCCTTTAATTTTAGGTGCTTATATCACAAATCCTATTACACTTATATTTATATATGCTTTTTGCTATAAAGTTGGGTTGATTTTGACCGATACTAATGTTGATATGGTTTTGGACTGGACAAAGCTTAACTGGGATATTATGCTACATAATGTTAAACAAGTATTATGGCCTTTTTTTGTTGGATGCCATATAGTTGGAGTTTTTGCAGCAATTATAACATATTTTGCTGTTTACTTTATAATTAAGAGATACAGAGGGGCAGTGGTTGGCTGAGATTATTGCTATTGCAAGCGGAAAAGGTGGCGTTGGCAAAAGTTTTTTTGCTGCAAATCTTGCTATGTCTATAGCAAATAAGGGTGAGAGCGTTTTACTTGTAGATGGTGACTTGGGCGGAGCAAATCTTCATAATTTTGTGGGTTTAAAAGCTCCGGGAAAGAGTCTGTATAATTTTATCAGAGAGAAACTTCCCATAGAAGATGTGATATTAAAAACTCCTGCCAATGTTGACTTTGTTGGTGGTGCGGGTGACGTTTTAGGGATGGCCCATATAAATAATTTTGAAAAGTTGAAAATTTTAAATTATCTTAAAAGAACCAAATATAGGTTTGTAGTTTTAGATCTTGGAGCAGGTACAAGTTACAATATGATAGATTTTTTTAATTTTTCCGAAAAAAAACTGTTAATTATGACAAGCGAACCTACATCTATTGAAAATTCGTATGGTTTTTTAAAGGTTTCCATATACAGAAAAATAGAAAAATACCTTATGGGTGACAAGAGGTTTGAAAATATTTGCAAGAAATTGAGAAGTAGAAGTATGAACTATCAAAAGGTTTTTGATATATTGGATGATTTGGGACAGATAGATACGGCTGTCAAAGACAAGGTAGGGCATTTGATCGGCAATTACAAAGTAGGTATTGTTTTAAATATGTTAAAATTTAAAAAGGAATTAAATATTTTTTACGGTTTTGAAAATGTATCTAAGAAGTACTTGGGCATATCTATTGAAAAAATCGGTTTTATACCGTATGATATTGGTGTGAGTGATAATTTGAAAAGGTTGCTTCCATATTACAATAATGTTGTTGATAAGAATTATAGAGATTTTTTTGATGATGTTAGAGATTGCGTATTTGAAAAACTTTAGGAGTTATTTATGAATAATGAACAGAATCTTTACATTGAAGATGTACAAGAGCTTAAAGATGAGGATAGCATTCAGCTTGTAGGCTTCAAGCTTGGTGATGAGGAGTATGCAATTGATGTGTTGAAGATTCAAGAGATTATAAGACTTATCGAGATTACATCTGTCCCTAGGATGGATTCTTATATACTTGGTGTTATTAATTTAAGAGGTAAAGTCATTCCTGTTGTTGATTTGCGAGTAAGGTTTGAGCTTGATAAGTCTGATTTTGATAAAAAAACACGGATAATTGTTGTTAAGTTTGAAAAGGAAAATATTGGTTTTGTTGTTGATGAGGTTACTGAAGTAATCAGAATAGATAAGAGCATTGTTGAGCCTACACCCCCATTGGTTGGTGCGGTGGGGCAAGAATATATTCTTGGTATATGTAAATATTTGAAAAGACTTATTATTCTTCTTGATATAGATAGAGTTGTTTATAACGATGATAACTTGACCAGTGACCTAAGGAAGAAAATAGTTAAATCTCAGGGACAGGTTGAAGATTTAAACGAGTATGAAGAGTCTGACGAAAATTTTACTGAAGTCTCTGATACTGTTGAAGCTAGTGAATTAAGTGCTGTTTCTGAAGTAAATAGTGAAATAGAAAAAGAGGAAGAAGAGATAAGTGTGGCGAGCGAATCTGTCGATTCTGAAGAAGAAAATCAGACAGATATGATTGATGATATTGATAAGCTGATTGCAATGGAGCTTGAAAAAAGGGAAAAAGAGACAGAAGAGCTATTAAAAAAGAAAAAAGAGGAAAAGTTAAATAGTTCAAATAATGACGTAGAAGATATTTTAAATGATGCTTTGACGCAAGCAAACTCTACTATATCGCCTGAAGCAACTCACGTTGACCAGGATGACCTTGACAGACTTATTGCAGAAGAGCTTGCCAAAAGAGAAAAAGAAACTGAAGAGCTTCTTAAACGAAAAAAAGAAGAGGAAAAAAAAAAGATAATTGATGTCGGTGAGGAGGATGTCTCAACCGTTGCTCAAGAGCAGCTTGTAGAAAATGAAAGTGCCGATAGTCAAAAGAATGAAATTATTATTGAAAGAGATTCATTGCAGGAGTTAAAATCTCTTGCAAATAAGATAATTAGAGGGGAAGCAAAAGAGATAGATATTAATATCAAAGGTGAGATTGGGGAGCTTTTAAAACTTATTTTTGAAACAAAACAAAAAATAGACAATGTTGAACCTTCCGTGGCAGATTCAAATAAGGATGTACCTCATATTGCCAAATCTCTTGAAAATGTTAACGAGTATACAGAAGAAGCTACTATTAATTTGATGGAAGCAGCGGATAAAATGTCTAATTTTTTCGCTGAGCTTAATGAAAAGATGGGAAATATCGAAAAGGTAATACAAAAGGGTGATGTCGAAAAATTTGATGAACTTATTGATAGTGTGGAAGATAAATTGAAAAGTGCTGAGGAGCTTGGGTTTAATATATTGCAAGCATTGGAATTTCAGGATATTACAGAGCAGAAAGCAAGAAAAGTGATTAAGAAGATTGAGGAAATAGGGGTAAGACTTGGAACTATTTTAGGTTACGCTAAAATACAGGCAGCAGATTCTATCAGTGAAGACACATCATCTCAAGAAGAGATTGATAAGTTGTTAGGAGAGTTTGGACTCGGATAGGGGATTATTGTTTAATCTTTTTATTTAACTATTTATTGCCAAAAGTAATTTAATATTAATTTTGAAAGTGCGGTATTGACATAAAAGTCATAATACTGTAGATTAACTTCATGGAACTTTATGATATTTTGACTAGTTTGGAAGAAAAAATTGATAGACTTATAATGGAAAATGAAAGACTGAGTAATGAAAACGAAGAATTAAGGTCAGAGCAAAAAGAACTGAAAGATAAGTTGGAACAATTAATTAAAGAAAGAGAGGAAGTTGCTGAAAGGATTGAAAAAATTTTAGAGCGTTTACCTTAGGGAGTTGGCTTTTGCAAATTTCTGATGTTTACATTTACGGGAATAAATACAGGCTTAAAACTGATATGGATAGCGAGACAGTTGCTTCCATTGCTAATTTTGTCGATAAAAAGATGCGTGAGATGCAAGATAGTATGAATGTGTTGACTACTTCTAAGATAGCTGTTATGGCTGCTTTTGATATTGCTGCTGAATATTTGATACTAAAAAAGGATATTGATAAGAGCATTGATAAAATTAGTGAAATAGAGAACAAAATAGATAGTATATTAAAAGGGTAGCCCCTGAATTGTTCGTGATGAAATAGGAAATTTGGAGCCAACACCTCTAAAATATGGGATGATACGAGGTGTGGTGTGCAGGCCTACCTTGTAGTAGGAAGCCTAAAGCACCTGTGATTCCCAAAGAACCTGGTTAGCCAGGGCTGCAAATGGACTATGGACACGGCAATTCGGGGGCTTTTTGTTTGGTTAGAGTAAAATGAGATTATATGAGCTTATTGAACCTCAGAAGATAGAAGATATTGTAGGTCAGGAGCACCTGCTGGGTGACAATACCCCTTTGTCAAAAATTATTGAAAGCGGGGAATTTGAATCGATAATTTTTGTCGGTCCTCCCGGTACAGGCAAAACAACTCTTGCAAAACTTATAGGTAAAAAACTTTCACTCCCTTTTCATCGCCTTCATGGCGCTGCTACAAGTGTAAATGAAATTAAGAATATTGCTGAAGTTTCAAAGCATTACGGCAGACCTTCTATTATATTTATTGATGAAATCCATAGATTTAACAAGACACAACAAGATTTGCTTCTTAAAGTTATAGATGAAAAACACTCTTTTGTAATCGGGGCTTCTACCGAGAACCCTTACTTCAGCCTTACCCCTGCAATGCGCTCAAGGAGTTTCCTTTTTGAATTCAAGCCGTTAAATAATGAGGCAATGCTAATACTTATTGAACGAGCATACAATGTATTAAGGGAAAAATATGGAGTTAAAGAGATATCTTTTTTAGAAAAAGATAAGCTTATACAGCTGTCCGGTGGGGATGGCAGGCGATTAATAAAATTTTTAGATACTGCTGCACAGTTAGGTAAAATTGAGGATAGAAAGTTAATTATAAGTCTTAATGATATTGATGAATTGGTGCATAATCTTGTTTATTCCCGTGATGAGCACTATGATTTACTTTCCGCTATGATTAAGAGTATTAGGGGAAGTGACCCTGATGCTGCTCTTGTCTGGTGTTTTAAGCTTGTAAACTGTGGTTTTGCCGTTGAGGATATTTTTAGGCGTTTGTTTGTTTCGGCATCTGAAGATATCGGTAACGCGTATCCTGATGCCGTTATTTTCGTGAATTCCGCATTTAATGCATTTTTAAATGTGGGAGTCCCGGAAGGATATATAATTTTGGCACATGCTGTCACTTTTTTGGCAAGTTGCCCTAAGAGCAATAAAAGTTATCTTGCTTACAAGAAGGTTAAGGATTACCTTCAAAAAAATGATCCATATCCCCCGATAAATATTTGCCATAACTCTAATGGTTATAAATACCCATTTGATAGTGGCGAATTTGTTAAGCAAAATTATTTTGATGGTGATGAAAAATTTTATATCCCTTCAGAATATGGCTTTGAGTCTAAAATAAAAGAAAGGCTCAAAAGGCTTTGGGGGTAATATGGAAAAGTTTGACAAAGAGGTTTTAAGTAAAGAAGTTTTGAGAAAAAAGATGATGACTGAAAGAAAAAAAATGGATTTTGAGGAGGTCCAAAAAAGAAGCGAGAAAATTGTAAAGGATTTTTTGAGTTTGTTTGAAGAGATGAAGTTTTTTCTTTTATATTTTAGTTTTGATAATGAGGTACAGACTTTTTATCTTGCCGAGCAGTTGCTTAAAGAAAATAAAGAAGTGTATGCCCCAAAGTTGGTTGGCAATGATTTGAAAGTTGGCAAGGTAAGTGATTTAAGTCTACTTGAAAAAAACAGGTATCAAATATTTGAGCCTGTTGATTATTTTGAACGCAGCAATTTTGATGTGGTTGTTGTGCCGGGTGTGGCTTTTGACAAAAAGTGCAACCGTCTTGGTTTTGGGGTAGGATACTATGATAGATTTCTACCTAAAGTCAAATGTGAGAATATTGTTGGGTTTGCTTATGAGTTTCAAGTTGTTGATGAACTTGTTACAGAGTATTTTGACATCCCTATGGACATTGTGATTACTGAAAAAAATATTTACAGGAGGAATTGATGATTTTGACAGTTTTATTGGCGATTGCTGGTTTGGCAGTTGGTCTTATAGTTGGTATCCTTTTTCAAAAGAAAAAAGTAGAAGCAGAAAATCAGAAGCTTAATAAACAGGCAACAGACATAATAAGCAGAGCTAAAAGGGAAGCTGAAGAAATTTTAAAAGAAGCAAAAATTGAATCGAAAGAGATAATTTACAAAACAAAGCAAGAGCTTGAAAAAGAAGCTAAGGAGAGGAGAAAAGAGCTTCAGCTGCAGGAAAAAAGGCTTATAAGCAAAGAGGAAAGTCTTGATAAAAAGATTGAGCTCATTGATTCAAAAGAGGAGATGTTATCAAAGAGGACAAAAGAGCTTGATGAAAAAATAAAAGCTAATGAAGAGTTAAATGTTGAGCTTGAAAAGAAAAAAGATGCTTTGCTTCTTGAAATTGAAAAAGTAGCCTCTATGACAAGGGAAGAAGCTAAGAATATGCTTGTTCAACAGATGGTTAGTGAGGCAAAAGTAGATGCTGCACGTCAGATTAAAGAGATTGAAGAGGAGTTGAAAAACGAAGCTGATAAAAAAGCAAGGAGTGTAATAGCTACTTCTATTCAAAGGTGTGCTTCTGAATATGTTGGTGAAATAGCGGTATCTGTTGTAAATCTTCCAAGTGATGAGATGAAAGGTAGAATTATAGGTCGAGAAGGTAGAAATATTAGGACATTTGAAAGTGTTACCGGTGTGGATATAATAGTTGATGATACCCCTGAGGCTGTAATATTATCATCTTATGATCCATTCAGACGTGAAATTGCTAAAATGACTTTGGAAAAACTTATTTCTGATGGTAGAATTCATCCAGCCAGAATCGAAGAATTATATGAGAAGAGTAAAGAAGAGCTTGAAAAGCATATTGTAGAAGTTGGTGAAGAAGCAGTATTTAATTTGGGGCTACATGATATTCACAAGGATATTGTTAAACTAGTTGGTCGTTTGAAATACAGGACAAGTTATGGGCAAAATGTTCTTGGCCATTCTATTGAAGTTGCAAGGATAGCAGGTATTATGGCGGCAGAAATTGGGGCTGATGAGAAGATGGCAAAAAGGATGGGCTTGCTTCATGATATTGGTAAGGCAATAGATTATGAAGTTGAAGGCTCTCACACAGAAATTGGTGTGGATTTAATGAAAAAATACAATGAAGCGCCTCAAGTTATCAATGCAATATTATCACATCACGGAGAAGAAGAGTTTAAATATGTTGAATCTGTCCTTGTTCAGGCAGCTGATGCTATATCTGCTTCAAGGCCTGGTGCTAGAAGGGAAGTTTTAGAATCATATATTAAAAGGCTTGAAAATCTTGAGGCTATTGCTTCAAGTTTTGAGGGTGTATCAAAGACATATGCTATTCAAGCAGGAAGGGAAGTGAGGATAGTGGTTGAGCCTGAAGTGGTAAGTGAGGAAGCGCTCATAACTTTGGCGAGAGATATTGCTAAAAAGATAGAAGAAGAGCTTACTTATCCTGGAAACATAAAAGTAAATGTTTTAAGAGAGTCAAGGGCTGTTGAATACGCAAAATAATACCGTAAATATACTTTTTATAGGTGATATAGTTGGCAGAGGTGGTCGAAAAACTGTAAAGTCGGCCATCTCTCGACTAAAAGAAGAGCTTAGTTTGGACCTGATTATCGCAAATGCAGAAAATTCTGCCAGCGGATTTGGAATTACATTAAATGTTTATAAAGAGCTTTTAGGTTTTGGAATAGATATTTGCACTTCCGGAAATCATATATATGACAAAAAGGAAATTGTTGGCTATTTAGATAATCTGGACAAATTGATAAGACCTGCCAATTTACCATCAAAGGCTCCCGGAAAAGGTTTTGTGGTGGTAGAAAAGAAAGGGGTAAGGTTTTTAATTGTAAATTTATTGGGCAGGGTATTTATGCCTTTATCAGATTGCCCTTTTCAGACTTTTGAAAAGATATTGAGTGAATACCCTGACTGTCTTCCAATTGTAGATTTTCACGGTGAAGCAACCAGTGAAAAAAATGCATTTGCCTACAATTTTGATGGAAAAGCCTTAGCTGTTATCGGGACTCATACCCATGTGCAGACCAATGATGACCGTTTGTTGCCAAACGGTACATTTTATATAACTGATGCAGGGATGTGTGGTGCACTTGACTCTTGTATTGGTGTTGTTAAGGAAAATTCCATTGAAAAATTTTTAACATCCGTGCCTATAAAATTTGATGTTGAAAAAAAAGGTAAGATGTTATTTAATGCAGTGTTTTTTAGCATTGATACAGACACAAAAAAAATAGTTAAATTTGAAAAAATTTATAATATTTGCGGGGAATAGTGTTATGGACTTAAAACAAGAGATTAGAAAACTTTTAAAAGAGAAAAATGCAGTTTTGCTGGCGCATAATTATCAAATTGACGATATTCAAGAAATAGCAGATTTTACGGGTGATTCTTTAGGACTCAGCATTGAGGCTTCTAGAGTTAAGGAAGATATTATTGTTTTTGCCGGTGTTCATTTTATGGCTGAAACAGCGTATATGCTTTCACCAAATAAAAAAGTACTTTTGCCGGAAATTGACGCAGGGTGTCCAATGGCTGATATGGTTACAGCTGAGGAATTAAGAGAGTTTAAGGCCAAATATCCAGGAGTCCCGGTAGTGTGTTATGTAAACTCTTCTGCAGAAGTTAAGGCAGAATCTGATATTTGCTGTACATCAGCCAATGCGGTTAATGTGGTAAAATCTATTGACAGTGACAGGGTTATTTTTGTGCCTGATAGAAACCTCGGACATTATGTTTCTCGTTTTGTAGACAAGGAGATAATTTTGTGGAACGGTTTTTGTCCTATTCACGAAAGAGTCACGAGACGAGATTTAGAAATGCTTAAAAGTGAACATCCTGATGCAATAGTGGTATTGCACCCCGAATGTCCGCCTGATGTTATAGAATTAGCCGATCACGTTTGCTCTACTTCAGGAGTTTATACATTTTGCAAAGAGAGCAAGCATAAAAAGTTTATAATTGGTACTGAAAGAGGGGTTGGTTACAGATTGAGAAAAGAGAATCCTGATAAAGAATTTTATTTTGCCTACTCTCCGTTTCAATGCAAGAATATGAAGAAGACAACGTTAAAAAAAGTGTATGATTCACTTGTAGAAGAAAAATATGAAATTAAAGTTGAGGAAGATATAAGAAAAAAAGCTGTATTGTCTATTGAAAGGATGCTACAAGTACCGAGAAACTATTAAATTAAAGCTAAAATTTTCCTAAATATATGGACAACTCTTAATAGGAGATTGCATCTAAATATTTGTGGTGGTGAGCAACAAGTTCGATATTGACTAAGAGTGTTTTATTTCTTATAAGACCTCTTAAATAAATTGAGGTGGTTTGTAGTGAAAATAGGTTTAGCTTCGGATCACGGCGGTTTCGAATTAAAAGAAATCATCAAGAAATTTCTTCAAGAGAAAGGTTTAGAATTAGTAGACTATGGCACATCAAATGGTGGCGAATCTGTTGATTACCCGGATTATGCTAAAGAAGCAGTTCTTGGCATACTTAATAAAGAAGTTGATAGAGCTATTATCATGTGTGGTTCGGGGATTGGAATATCTATATCTGCGAATAAATTCCCAGGGATAAGGGCAGCTTTGTGCTGGGATTCATATACTGCCAAAATGAGCAGGTTGCACAATGATGCAAATATACTTGCAATGGGGGGCAGGATAATTGGTCCCGAGCTTGCAAAAGAGATTGTTGAGACATGGCTATCTTACGATTTTGAAGGTGGCAGGCATCAAAGAAGAATTGATAAAATAGATTCTTTAGCTAAAGAGTATTGGAATAATATAAAATAGGGGATGTCTATGTCTTTATATGAAACAGTTAAAAAAGTTGATAGGGAAGTTTATGATGCTTTGCAAAAAGAGCTTGAGAGGCAGGAAACCCATCTTGAGCTTATTGCAAGCGAAAATTTTGTAAGTCCGGCAGTTTTGGAAGCCCAAGGCTCTGTTTTGACAAACAAATATGCGGAAGGTTATCCGTCAAAGAGGTATTATGGCGGCTGTGAGTTTGTAGATATTGCAGAAGAACTTGCAATACAACGTGCCAAAAAGCTTTTTGGCGCTGATCATGCAAATGTTCAACCACACTCAGGCAGTCAAGCTAATATGGCTGTATATTTTTCCGTTTTGAACCCCGGTGATACTATTTTGGGGATGAATCTTTCTCATGGGGGTCACCTTACTCACGGAAGTCCTGTAAATTTTTCCGGTAAATTTTTTAATGTAATCCCTTATGGAGTAAACAAAGAGACTGAAACAATAGATTTTGATGAGGTTGAAAGACTTGCTGTAGAAAATAAGCCTAAGATGATTGTTGTTGGTGCAAGTGCGTATCCAAGAGAGATAGATTTCAAAGAGTTCAGAAGAATAGCTGATAAAGTGGGTGCATACGTAATGGTTGATATGGCACATATTGCAGGGCTTGTTGCTGCTGGCGTTCATCCAAATCCCGTCCCCTATGCCGAATTTGTTACCACTACTACTCACAAAACATTGAGAGGGCCAAGGGGTGGTATGATTCTTTGTAGAGGGGAGTTTGCCAAAGCTGTCAATTCAAATATATTCCCTGGTATCCAGGGAGGTCCTTTGATGCACGTTATAGCTGCAAAGGCAGTTGCTTTTAAAGAGGCTCTTGGCGAAGAATTTAAAGAGTATCAGAAACAGATAGTAAAAAATGCAAAAGCGCTGGCAGAAAAACTTTCATCAAGAGGTTACAGGTTAGTTTCCGGCGGGACAGATAATCATCTTATGCTTGTTGACCTTACAAAACAGGATATTACCGGAAAAGATGCCGAACATGCTCTTGGGATGGCAAATATTACCGTTAATAAAAATACAATCCCTTTTGAAACAAGAAGCCCTTTTGTAACAAGCGGAATAAGGATAGGTACACCTGCTCTGACTACACGAGGAATGAAAGAGCAGGAAATGAACCTTGTTGGTGAGTACATTGCCGACGTGCTTGATAATATAAACAACGAAAGTGTTATAACTGATACAAAGAAAAAGGTTCTTGAGCTTTGCTCAAAATTTCCACTTTACAAGGGTAAACTGTATTGAGGCCAGATTGGGATAGCTATTTCTTGGAACTTACTGACGTGGTAAAAAAACGCTCTACCTGTCTAAGAAGGCAGGTAGGCGCTATTATTGTTAAGGACAACCATATTCTGTCCACAGGTTATAATGGTGTTCCGACAAAGATAACTCATTGCTCAGAGGTTGGATGTCTGAGAGAAAAGTTGAAAGTCCCTTCAGGTGAAAGACATGAGCTTTGCAGAGGGTTGCACGCGGAACAAAATGCAATTATTCAGGCAGCACTTCATGGTGTAAGCATCAAAGATGCTACTTTATATACAAACACAAAGCCTTGCTCCATTTGCACCAAAATGATAATAAATGCAGGAATAAAAAGAATAGTTTATCAGATTGATTATACAGACAAGCTTGCAGATGAGCTTTTGGCTGAAACAGACATTGAATTAGTAAAAATTTAATCAGGAAGTGTAATTATGGGTTTTTATGGTTTTTCCGGCGGGATTCATCCCCGTTATAACAAAGGTTTGACCAGTGACAAATCTGTGGAAGTTCTTGATCTAAAAGCAGACGATGAGGTTTTTATACCTCTTTCCCAGCATATTGGGGCACCTGCAAAACCTCTTGTTAACAAAAAAGATGTAGTTAAAAGAGGGCAGCTAATAGGGGCTCCGGCAGGTTTTATCAGCAGCTCCGTACACTCATCTGTTACTGGTGAAGTATTGGGTATTGTGAAAGTGCCTCATCCTATTTCCGGCAAAACCGATGCTGTGCATATTAAGATTACTGAAACTGACAACAATTTTGAGCCAATCACTGCGAATAAGAAATTTCAGGAGGTTATTCTTGAAGCTGGTATTGTTGGGATGGGAGGAGCAACTTTTCCTACACATGTGAAACTTTCGCCTCCAAAAAAAATAGATTACCTAATTATAAACGGTGCAGAGTGCGAACCATACCTGACTTGTGATCACAGACTTATGGTGGAAAAGACAGAGGAGATATTGAAGGGTGCACAAATAATCAGAGAAAATCTTGGAGAAGATGTTAAACTTATAATAGGTATTGAAGAAAATAAGCCTGACGCTATTGAAAAATTTAGAAAATTTTCAGATAATAATATTGAAATTATACCCCTTGAAGTAAAATACCCACAGGGTGGTGAAAAGCAACTTATTAAAGCTACTGTAAACAGAGTTGTTCCCGAAGGAAAACTCCCTCTTGAGGTTGGGTGCGTCGTCCAGAATGTTGGCACAGCCCTGGCGGTATATGAGGCCATTTACCTGAAAAAGCCGTTAATTGAAAGAGTGGTGACGGTGACAGGTGCAGTCAAAAATCCAAAGAATTTACATGTAAAAATAGGAACCCCTATAGGTAAACTTATCGAAGAATGCGGAGGGTTTATAGGTACCCCTAAGAAAATTGTAATGGGTGGCCCAATGATGGGGTTTGCAGTTACTTCTCTTAAAACACCTGTGATGAAAGGCACAAGCGGTGTACTTGTTTACAGGGAAGAAGATTTGCCCGATTTGAAGATGACAAATTGTATCAGATGCGGAAGGTGTGTTAGTGCATGCCCTATGGGTCTTGTTCCTGCAATTATGGAGCAATTTACTTTAAATGAGATGTATGAAAAAGTACTTGACTGGCATGTGCTAAATTGTATTGAATGCGGATGTTGTAGTTATGTCTGTCCGGCAAGGAGACCTTTGGTCGGTTATTTTAAAACAGCAAAAAGAGAAGTTATGAAAATATTAAAACAGAGAGAGCAAAATGCAGGAAAATAGATATTTAGTTACTTTTTCTCCTCACGAAAGAGAAAATCTTATGACTGATAAAGTCATGATGTATGTTGTATATTCGCTTTTACCGGCAGTAGCGGTGTCGATTTACTTTTTTGGTTATTATGCTCTTAAAACATATATTTTAACGGCTGTTTTTACACTTGGCTTTGAGGCATTGTTTCAGAAAATAAGGAAAAAGCCAATTACACTTTCTGACAACAGTGCGCTGGTAACTGCAATATTGCTTGCAATGAATTTGCCTCCGGTAAGTCCATGGTGGCTTATTTTAATAGGCAGTTTTATTGCAATTGTTGTGGGGAAACAGGTTTATGGCGGACTTGGACAAAATCCATTTAATCCGGCATTGGTTGCAAGGGTATTTTTACTTATTTCCTGGCCAGCTCAGATGACATATTGGGTAAAGCCAAACCCTATTACAACAGGCTTTATTTTTGATACAGTCTCTACCGCCACTCCGCTTGGTCAGTCAAAAACTGAAGTTTTGATGAGCGGTAAAATTATAAGTAATTTTAGCGATGTATCCGACTATTTTATAGGCTTTATGAGTGGCTCAATGGGGGAGATTTCAGCGATTGCGCTTATTTTGGGTGCAGCTTTTTTGATGTATAAAAGGATTATTTCATGGCATACGCCTTTTAGCTATATCATTTCTTTTCTTATCATAATTGTGCCTTACTGGATAATAAATCCTGACAAGACATTAAATCCCATGGTGCACCTTTTTACTGGTGGACTTATGTTAGGTGCATTTTATATGGCCACTGATATGGTAACAAGCCCTGTTACTAAAAAAGGGCAAATTATTTTTGGTATAGGTTGCGGGGTACTTACGGCAGTAATCAGGCTATTTGGCGGTTATCCTGAAGGGGTTTCATTTGCGATTTTGATAATGAATGCTTTTGTGCCTATAATTGATTTTTATATAAGACATAAAAGTTTTGGCGAGGCTACCAATGCGTGATAATAACTTTAAAATGGTGATAGTACTTACTGTAATTGCTGCAATAGCTGCTTTTGTGTTATCTTTTGTATATTCTTCAACCAAAGATAAAATAGCAGAGGCTTACAGACAGGAATTTTTGAGGGCTCTGGTAAAAGTTTTTCCAAATTATAACAATGAGCCCGACAAAGATATTAATATTGTCGATGGTCAAAATATATATATTGCTAAAATGAATGATAAAGTTGTTGGATATGCAATCAAATCGACGAGCAGTAAGGGCTATGGTGGAGACATAGATGTACTTATAGCTGTTTCTACTGATGGTAAAATCACAGGTATTGAAATTTTAAGACACGCAGAAACACCAGGACTTGGTGATAAAATTGAGGATGAGTGGTTTAAAAACCTTTTCAAAGGGCTAACAGCAAAAGATAATATTGCTGTAAAAAAAGATGGTGGGATTATAGACCAGTTCAGTGGAGCAACCATCAGTCCAAGAGCGGTCAGCGAGGCTGTTGCAAATGGACTGAAATTTATAGATGACAAAATTTTGGGGAAGTAAAATGTCGCTAATTAAAATATTTAAAGAGGGATTGTGGAAAAATAATGCTGTTTTTAAGCAGGTTTTGGGTATGTGTCCTGCTCTTGCTGTTACAACATCTGCAATTAATGGCATTGCTATGGGTTTAGCGTCTACCGCTGTGCTTATATGTTCAAATATTGTGGTCTCAATTGTAAAGGATTACATTCCTTCAAAAGTAAGGATTCCTGCCTATATTGTAATTATTGCAAGTTTTGTGACAGTAATTGACTTGGTAATGAATGCTTATCTTCATGATATCCATAAAGTACTTGGACTTTTTATTCCATTAATTGTTGTTAACTGTATGATTTTGGGAAGGGCTGAAAGTTTTGCATCAAAGAATTCTGTTGTGAAGTCTATTTTTGACGGTATAGGTATTGGATTAGGTTTCACTTTTGCACTTTTTATTCTTGGAAGTGTGAGGGAGATATTGGGCAATGGCTCAATTCTTGGTTTTACTGTTACAGGTGAATGGTTTAAGCCGGCAATTGTTATGATTTTGCCTCCAGGGGCATTTATTGCACTGGGATTTATAATGTTTGCAATAAATTATATTGAAGATAGAAGAAAAATAAAAAATGCTCCAAAAGAGCATTGTTCAGTAGGGTAGAATCATGACAGGGCTAATATTAATATTTATCAGCGCGGTATTGGTTAATAACTTTGTCTTAAGCAGATTTTTAGGTATATGTCCATTTTTTGGTGTTTCAAAACAGCTCGAGACAGCCATCGGGATGAGTATGGCTGTTACATTTGTAATGACTGTTGCAGGTATTGTAACATGGATAATTCAATATACCGTGCTTAACCCATTCGGATTAATTTATTTGCAGACAATTGTTTTCATTCTTGTTATAGCAGCTTTGGTACAGCTGGTTGAGATGGTTATTGAAAAAACTTCACCTGGTCTATATGCTAGCCTTGGTATATTTTTGCCGCTAATTACCACTAACTGTGCAATACTTGGTGCTGCTCTTTTGAATATACAGCTTCAATATACTTTTATTCAAATGTTGGTATTTACAATAGGTTCATCCATTGGCTTTGGTCTTGCTCTGATTCTATTTGCAGGTATCAGAGAAAGGGTAGACCTGTCAGATGTTCCTAAATATTTCAGAGGTTTGCCCGTGGCGTTTATAACTGCTGGTATACTTGCACTTGCCTTTATGGGCTTTAGCGGACTTGTAAAATAGGAAGAGGTAAATAAGATGATAGAAGCTTTGGTTACGTTGGGTACAACCGGTTTTGTTGCAGGTCTTGGTCTTTTATACGCATCAAAAAAATTTGCTGTGGAAAAAGACCCAAAGGTTCAGGAGATAAATGAAATTTTGCCTGGGGCAAATTGTGGCGGATGTGGACTACCTGGATGCTCAGCCCTTGCGGATGCTATTGC
Source organism: Deferrivibrio essentukiensis (assembly GCF_020480685.1). Taxonomy (NCBI): domain Bacteria; kingdom Pseudomonadati; phylum Deferribacterota; class Deferribacteres; order Deferribacterales; family Deferrivibrionaceae; genus Deferrivibrio; species Deferrivibrio essentukiensis. Next base: position 3,385 of record NZ_JAJAFU010000012.1, on the reverse strand, counting down.
AAGTGGCAAGGCTAAGCCGACATCTTGCCCCGTAGGTGGTGCAGAGCTTGCTGCAAAAATAGCCGTAATTCTGGGTGTGGAAGTTGGAGCTACGGTAAAAAATGTTGCAAGGGTCAGATGTCGCGGTGGTAAGGATAAATGCCTTGAAAAATATGATTATTATGGACCTTCTGACTGCCATAGTATTACCCTTCTGGCAGGTGGAATAAAACAGTGTACTTTTGGATGCGTTGGCGGCGGCAGTTGTGTGAAAGCTTGCAGTTTTGATGCAATCTATATGGGGGATGATAAAATCCCTGTCGTTATTGAAGATAAATGCACTGCCTGCGGAATGTGTGTGAAAGCTTGTCCAAGAAATTTGATTGAGCTTTTGCCTGTTGATAAAAAATTTGTTGTAAACTGCAGGTCAATGGATAAAGGAGCAGATACGAAAAAAGCATGCTCAGTAGGTTGTATTGCCTGCAGGTTATGTATCAAAAATTGCCCAGAAAATGCAATTGATATGGATGGTAATGTTGCCAAAATTAATCCTGAAAAGTGTGTTAATTGCGGAAAATGTGAAGAAGTTTGTCCGACGAAGGCAATAAATAGATATTAAAAAAGCCGGCCCAAAGACCGGCTTTTATTTTATTTGAATCTATAAGTTACACTGATTCCGAAAATATGAGCGTCAGCACTTTTAAACTCACCTGTCATTGGATTATTTTCATCATAAGGAGCTTCGCTACCAACCTTGTTGTTAAATGTTCTGTTTTCGTCATCAAGATAGTTGTAAGCAAAATCAATACTTAAGTTTTCAAAATTCAGGCCAAATCCAAGTGCATAAAGCCATCTGTCTCCAGATGATACAAGTGGGTCAAGAGTCTCATCAGGAATAGGAGAGTAATCTCTTATTAATCCTGCTCTTAAATCAAGCATGTCGTTTACTTTATACTGCATACCGAATCTAATAGCCCATACATCATCCCAATCTTTAGGCTTGCTTTGAACACTACCATCTTCAAAAGTTACTTCAAGCTTGTCGTATGAAGACCAACCTGTCCACTGTCCATCAAGTTCAAAAGTAAATTTACCTAATTTATAAGATGTTCCAATGTAAAGTATATCTGGAAGCGTTATATCAGTTGATCCGGTCTTTTGAATGCTCATTGCAGGAGTTGAACTAAGAATACCTGTAAAAGTTGAATTATATAAATTTCCGCTAGGTAAAGAAATAGATGCAGTTCCATCTTTAATTTCGTGCTTAATCTTACTTCTATATGATATACCAGCTTTCCAGTTTTTTGTAATACTATAATGTAAGGCAACATTATAACCGTATGCCCAGTCATCAGCTTTCAATTGTGAATCACCGTCACCATTAAGTAAGATATATCCTTCTTCATATGGAACTATTTTTAACTTGTTTTCCAGTGTAACTTCCATCTTTTGTATATCCACACCCACAGCAAGGCTTAATTTATCTGTTACTTTAACTGCCAGGTTCGGGTTTAGTGTAAGGGTTACGATTTCAGCCTTTGTACCACCTGTGATGTATCTACCTTCCCAGTCGCTTGGCCATTCGGTAGCAAGACCATAGTTGGAAAAAGTTCCAAATCCAACGCTAACTCTGTCGGTAGCCTTAAGTGTAGCATAAAAAATGGGGATATAAAAAGTTTGTTTTTTTGCATCTGTTGACTTTCCAGTTTGGTCACTGTCAAATGTTACAGTAGGTGTGATAGGAGAAAGACCAAGAGAAATTTGAGCACCTTCAAGTTGAGTGATTCCGGCAGGGTTATAATAAACAGCATCAGGGTTATCAGCCTGAGCAACAAAAGCTCCACCCATCCCAAGTGATTTTACACCCTGTTCATTGATTTGAAAACCGTTTGCAAAAACCAATGCAGGAAGGGTAATTAAAGTAAAAAGTAAAAACAGTTTGTGAAAAAATGATTTTTTCATATGACCTCCTTCAAAATTATAGCACTTTATAATATATAATTTTTAATAATGCAAGATTTATTTTTTAATTATAAAATTATGTTTTGATATGAATGACTATTCAACCTTTTGTAAAATAAGTCTAATTTTTAATTTTGTTGGATTATTTTATGATTTAACCGTTAAGATATTTTTGTAATTAAATTCTATTTTATTTGTTGAATATTTTATTATATATAAAATGCGTGCGCACCTGTAGGGCACGGGATATAAGACTTATTTGTTGTTAGATTATTTGTATTGTCTAACAATATGATATTTAATCCTGTTTTTGGTTTAAACATTATATATTGGAGTAGTACTTTAAGTTATTTTTTGGGTTTATCCGGTGCAAGTTTTTGTCCGATGTAATAAAATTTATTGATTATAGCATCTGCCTTTTCCTTTTCAATTTCAATATATTCAAATGTCAGCCCGGAGAAAATGTATTTATTGCCGTCAAGCTTTGCTTTTGTAGTATATTTCCCGGAAAGTTCAATTTCCTCTCCGTCTTTAAGATTTATAATTTTGAAAGCGTCTTTTCTTGAAATAATTATTGCATTTGGAAATTTACCTTCGCTAACATTATCGTCGATTATCAATGTCCTTTTCATTTTGCACCTCTTGTTTAATTTTACCAAAATGAAAAAATAATTTCAAATAATGTTTTTAATTTTTGTAAATGATGCTAAAATATATCATCAAATTTGGTGGAGGTAAATATGGAAAGAAAAGGTTTGATAACTATGAAAGGCAATCCTGTTACACTTTTTGGGAATGAAGTCAAAGTGGGAGACAATGCTCCGGACTTTAATGTTGTAGATATGGGGCTTGCTCCTAAATCCTTGCAGGACTATAGTGGTAAACTGAAGATAATTAGTGTTACCCCTTCACTTGATACCCCTGTATGCGATATGCAGATGAGGACGTTTAATGAAAAAGCATCCAAATATAAAGATGCTGTGGTGCTTAATATCAGTATGGACTTGCCGTTTGCGATAAAAAGATTTTGTACGACTGCAGGGATTGAAAATGTGGTAGGGCTTTCTGATTATAAGGATGCAAGTTTTGGCCAAAACTATGGGCTGCTTATTAAAGAGCTCAGGTTACTTGCAAGAGCGGTATTGGTGATAGATAAAGATGATAAAATTGTTTACTATGAACTTGTAAAAGAGGTAACTGAGCATCCTGATTATGAAAAATTGTTTGCTTTTTTGGATAATCTTTAAATTGTTATGGGGCAGCTTGCCCCGTCTTTGACCTCATAATAAAATATTTTTTTGATTAGACTCTTCTATGTTGCGTTAATTCTGAATACCAAAAAGTATATTTATAAAATCTCATAGAGTTTTGATTAATTTTATTGAAAATTAAAAATATTTATATAGATTAATGTAAATGGATATTAAAATAAAATATGTTTTTA
>NZ_JAJAFU010000011.1 GCF_020480685.1 Deferrivibrio essentukiensis | reverse complement strand
CTTAAATATTTTATGTTATACTATACCATATTGGAGATATTATGAAAAGGGTATTGATATACAAAATATCGGCTATCATATTTATAGCGATTATTGGTTTATTTTTTTATCATCAGAGGTATAGTTTTTTAGAAAAAATATCTCTTAGTGTAAATGATTATAAATACAAATTAAAATCATATTTTGCTCCTTCTGAGATAAATAAGGATATAGTAATTGTAGCAATTGATGAAAAGAGTATTAATAAATTAGGCAGATGGCCTTGGGGCAGAAAAAAAATAGCTGAACTATTTTCAAAATTAAAACCTGCTGCTATCGTCGGCTTAGATATAGTATTTTCTGAACCATCAAATAAAATTGATGATAATATCTTAGCAGATGTAATCATGGAAAATGGAAACATAATTGGTGGAGTGTTTTTCAGGAGTGTAGCAACAGAAACTGCAAACGAACCATTACTTGATATACTATCAGACTCTGCAATTTTCAGAGTAAAACTTTTAGATAAAACTATAGGTATCAAAGAATTTCAATATATCGAGCCAAATATTCCTGAGATAACCGAAAGTTTAGCTGCATCGGCTTTTTTTACTATAGAGCCTGACCTTGACGGGCTTTATAGAAATTACCCTTTTTTCTATCTGCATAAAGGGTTAATCTTTCCATCACTCGGTATGCAAATGCTCAGATTTTACTTAAATACAGACATTGAGGCTACCTTTGATAGAAAAGGGATGAAAAAGTTTGTGCTTGGAAACCTAAAGTATGAGAATGCAAACACACTAAAGCTTAATTTCTATAACAAAATAAACTATATCTCAGCTTATGATATTTTAAATGGTGTAGTTAAAGATAATGACTTAAAAAACAAAATTGTCATTGTAGGGGTAACAGAAACGGGAATATTTGATTTACGACCGACACCAATAGATACTGTAACACCGGGAGTATCACTTCATGCAACTTTTATTTCTAACTTTTTAGACAATAATCTAATCTTTGAAAAACCTATCTACAATCGCTTTTTGATTTTACTCGGCTGCTTATTCGTTTTTCTATTGAGTTTTATACGAAAAATTATCTACAGAGTTGTTTCATACATTATTCTCTTTTCTATACTTTATCTAACCAGCATATACCTTTTTATCCATAACCATTTGTGGTTAAATGATTTTTACTTTGTTTTTACCTTTATTTTAAGTACTGTATCAATAGAATTAATCCTTTTTATACTTACCGATATGAAAGCAATTGGCATAAAAAAGGCCTTTTCATCATATGTGTCACCGGACGTTGTTGAAATAATGACAGAAAACCCTGATAAGTTAAAACTGGGTGGAGAAACAAGAGAAATCACTATTATCTTTACCGACATAAGAGGCTTCACCACACTATCTGAAGGCTTAAAATCTGAAGAAGTTGTCTATATGCTAAATCAGCTTAACTCTCCGCTTACTCACTCTATTTTAAAACACAAAGGTTTGCTTGATAAATATATCGGCGATGCAATTATGGCAATTTTCAATGCTCCCGTAAATATTTCTAATCATGCTGACATGGCTTGTAAGGCTTCCCTTGAAATGTTAGATATTGTCAGAAAAGTTAATGAAAAATTCAAAACTGAAGGGTTACCAACTGTAGATATAGGGATAGGTATTAATACAGGGATAGCCACCGTTGGAAACATTGGAAGTGATGTGAGATTTGATTACACGGCCATAGGTGACCCCGTAAATCTTGCATCCCGTCTTGAAGGTCTTAATAAAATATATAAGACTCATATAATTATAAGTGAATTTGTGGTAGAAAAACTTCAGGATAATTACTGTATCAGGCTGCTTGATAAAGTAATTGTAAAAGGGAAAGAAAAACCTGTCACAATTTATCAGCTTCTGGAAAATAGCGCTTTAAATTCTGAATTAAGCGAGCTGTTTAGTCATGCCATAAAACTTTATTTCTCAAAACAATTTGACGATGCCTTGATAAAATTTGAGTATATTTACAATAAATTTAATGACCAAACATCTGCAATTTTCATAGAAAGATGTAAAGACTATATGTTAAATCCTCCGGAAGAAAACTGGAATGGTGCATATACTGCAAAAACAAAATAGCAAAATTAAATTATTAAAACTTGTTTAGCTCTTCAAAAAGCTCACTAATGTTTTCCGGAAAATCGATGTTTTTAACCTCATTGGAATCAGATATCACAACAGCCATATTGGGCTTCATATCAAACTCTTTAACATATTTAACAAACTCTTCTTTTAACTCTTTTTTATACTGAGTATAATCTTGAAATTGATCTTTTAAAAACTGATTATATTCATCGAGCTCCTTTTTTACATATCTTTTAAATTCACCTTTTAGTGATTTTACCCCTACACTACCTTCTTTACAAAATACTTTTACACTTTCATTATCTACTGCTACAGCAAATTGAGTCCCTTTAACACCTATGGTTGCGGTTTTTGTTTGAACAGTAAAACCCTGCACTTCATCCCTTTTGGTTACTTTAAATAAAACGGTACCGTTATCAGCAATAATTTTATTATATTGCGGGAATGTCAGTGATGACTTTTCAGTCAAAATTATACCAGTTTTGTCTATCAACACAATTTTTGCTTCAGATTTCCTCCCTGTTTTAAGAGCATAACCGCTAAATAGCTTGGTGTTATTATCCGTAACAATTGACCCTCTAAAATCTTTCTCTTTAAATATCTTTAAGATACCTTTATATTCAGTAACTTCACCTACACACGATTTATTATCTAATTCTGCAGCAAATACATTACCCGCAAACAAGAAAATGGCAAAAGATAATATAAATTTCCTCATAGTATCCTCCTAACAAATTATACTAACAGATATATCATAAAGCAATATTTTCTATTCTTATTTTATATAATTTATTAAAAATATTTTAACACTTGCACAATCAAAACTTATATTTATTTCATTGACTAAAAAAAAGAGTTCAGTAATAATTTTAAAATGAAATATTATGATGTATTGCTACCAATACCAAAGAGTTACATTTTGACCTATAAAAGTGATAAAACACTTGATAAGGGGCTACGTGTAGTCGTCCCTTTGGGAAAAAGAAATGTTACAGGCATTGTTTACAAACAGTCTGAAAAAAGTGAATTTGATTATGAAATTAGAGATATTATAGAAATTCTGGACAACAAACCGTTTTTCAAAGAAAATGATATCACTTTTTTAGAAAAACTATCAGCATATTATGGTTATTCTCTTGGAAATGTATTTGCAGGGATTATTTCTAAAAAGATTTTAGAAATCTCTGGTACAGACTTCAATCAAGATATATCAACACATTCAAAACTTGCAACCCTGAATGCTGAACAACAAAAAATATATGAAGAAATTATAAAAAATAATGATTTTAATTGCTCTTTGGTGCACGGTGTTGCCGGCAGCGGTAAGACAGAAATTTATATTGAAGTAATCAAACATTTTATACAAAGAAATAAACAAGTTTTATTTATTGTTCCTGAGATATCTTTGACCCCTCAACTCATAAAAAGAGTCTCTGACAGGTTAGGAATAATTGTAGAAAGTTATCACAGTAAACTGACGCAAAAACAAAGGGAAAAAGTAATATTAGGCTTTAGGGATGGTCATATCCCTATTATAATAGGAGCAAGAAGCAGCCTGTTTATTCCATCATGCGATTTAGGGCTTATTATCATTGATGAGGAGCATGAAAACAGCTTTAAACAAGAGGAAGCTCCTTGTTACAACTTAAGAGATGCTGCAGTATTAAAGGCAAAAATTTTCAATATTCCAATAATTTTAGGCAGTGCTACCCCTTCTCTTGAATCTTACTACAACGCTAAAATTGGTAAATATAGGTATTTTAAGCTTACTAACAAGTTTCATGGTGGCAGTGATTCGTCACTTAAAATTATTGACCTGAAAGGTGAAGATAAGCTGTCCGGTATTTTGTCGCTTACTTTATACGATGCGATACTCAAACGTATTAAAAATAATGAACAAACTATACTTTTTTTAAACAGAAAAGGTTATTCTTCCCAGCTCATATGTCAAAACTGCGGAGAAACATTGTTTTGTCAAAATTGTGCAGTGACAATGACTTACTATAAAAGTGATGAAACAGCCAGGTGTCATTATTGCGGTGAAAAGTTAAAATATCTGCAATGTAAATGCGGAAGCAATAATTTTATGGATTTTGGAGTTGGAACTGAAAAAGCGTATTTAATACTTGAAAACCTTTTTCCGGGAGAAGTAATAAAACTTGATGCAGATACAATTACTTCTCAAAAAAGACTGAATTCGGTGTTAAAAGATTTTGAAAAAAATAAATTTAAAATTCTATTGGGAACGCAACTTATTGCAAAAGGTTTAAACTTTCCAAATGTCACACTTGTTGGAATTTTGAATATAGATAACATTTTTTCACTTCCTGATTTTAGAAATAATGAAAGGGCATATCAATTACTCACACAAGTAGCAGGTAGGGCCGGACGCTTTGAAAAAAATGGGGAAGTCATAATACAGACATTCAACCCGGAATTACCGGTTTTTGGTCTTGTTAACGATGAAAAGTTTTATGAATATGAACTAAATAACAGGCAAATGTTTTCATACCCGCCATATTTTAAAGTGGTTAGATTTATTTTTTCTCACATTAAAGAGCACATCGCCAAAGAATCATGCAAAAAAATAGAATATTTTACTAAAGGATTAAACTTAGATCTAAAAATACTTCCGGCAGTGCCTGCACCGATATACAAAATCAAAAACAGATATAGATTTCACTTGGTAATTAAATCGAAAAACCATAATGACATAAGGAAAACAGTAAAACTCATTAAAAATGAGGTAGATAAACTCAAGCTGTCAACGTTAAACTTCAAAATTGATGTAGATCCTTATTTCTTCTTATAAACACTATATGATGTTTTTGTATACTCCATCTAAAAGTGTACCACTAAAAAGCTCATTCACCCACGCATAAATACGCGGTATTCTGCCTACTGCCGTGTATAAAAAAACCCGCCTTTTCGGCGGGTCTAAATTTGTTATTTATTCCAGAACCTCATAGTTCCGTTTTCAGCCAAACTTAAATGCATTTTATAACATTCATCGAGAAGTTGTGGTTCATGAGCATAGCCGGTAGCTTTTTCAGCTCTTTCAAGATAATCCATAAGATAATCTTTGTAAGCTGGATGAGCACACTTTTTAATAATTTCACGAGCTCTTTCCTTAGGTGCCATACCTCTAAGATCTGCAAGTCCTTGCTCAGTAACAAGAACATCAATATCATGCTCAGTATGGTCAACATGCGGAGCCTTAGGCACAACGGCAGAAATACCAAACTCATCAGTTTTGGATGGTCTGCATGAAGGTGTATGCATGATAGAAATATATGCATTTCTTTCAAAGTCACCAGAACCACCAAGACCATTAATCATTCTTGTTCCGCCAACACAAGTAGAGTTAGCATGTGCATAGATGTCAAACTCCACAGGTGTATTCATACCTATAACACCAAGTCTTCTGATACACTCAGGGTTATTTGAAATTTGTTGAGGTCTGAGTATTATTTTCTTTGTGTACTCATCAAATTTTGCAAAGAATCTCTCAAAACCTTTCGCAGAAAGAGAAAGTGAAGTCGCATTTGCAAAATCAAGCTTTCCACTGTCAAAAAGGTCAAGCATTGTATCTTGTAATACTTCAGTAAATACTAAAAGGTTTTTAAAGTCACCATTAACAAGTCCACCAACAACTGCATTTGCAATATTACCAACCCCCGATTGGAGTGGTAAAAGGTTTTCTGGTAATCTTCCCATTTTGATTTCATGCTTAAAGAATTCCATAATATGACCAGCAATAGTGTTGGACAGGTCATCAGGTTCAGTAAGAGCTCTACCATTATCAGGCATTTTTGATTCTATAATTGCAACTATTTTCTTATCATCAACAGGAACATATGTTGTACCAATCCTGTCAGTAACCTTAGTAATTAGGTAAGGCTTTCTGTTAGGCGGCAAATCAGTAGAAACTATATCGTGAATACCTTCAAAAGATGGCACACCAGTATTTATTTCAACTATTATTTTATCAGCAACATCAATAATTTCAGGAGCAGCTCCGATAGATCCAGCAAGAACTATCCCACCATCTTCAGTAATAGCAGAAGCTTCTATCAAAGCAAAATCAAGCTTCCCACCCTCATCTTTTGTATAAAAACCGTATTTTAAATCCTGAGCAAACATTGATAAGTGTTTATCACCAAACCTAATTTTACCAGAGTTAATAGATTTCTGTATATTCTTACCAGTTTGATATGGCCATCTTCTATCAATCATATCAAGAGTAGCCCATCTGTCTTCAGTTTCTACACCAACAGATGCACCTATGAATAGATTGAATTTCCATTTCCCCTGCAAACCGTTTTGCTCCACATAATCAGCCAAAGCTATTGGAACTACTTTCGGATAACCAACAGGGGTAAAACCTGACCAACCAAGGTTTAAAACTTTTTTACCAGCACCAGCCTCAGCAAAAAGCTTAACAATATCTTCCGGTTTCATTACTTTGGATAAAAGACTTTTCTTTCTAATACGCTTTTCTAATTCTGACATACATTCCTCCTTATTTGCCACTAATGGACATCTTTGCTTTATTTATTTTAAAGAAATCTTTCGCATCTTTAAGGCTTGGAATAGCCTGTCTTACTTCAGTTACTTTTTCTTTTGTAATTTCCACTATCAACCTATTTGAGCCTTTTTCAGTATATCCTACTGACTCACCCCAAGAATCAAATACTGCAGAGTTACCGCATATAATCGTTTTCGTATCATTGATAACTTCAGCAGCATTACATCCTACAACATATGCTTGATTTTCAATAGCTCTTGCCCTTAAAAGTGTTAACCAGTGATATTTTTTAAACTCTGGCCATATGGCAGGAACTATCATTAAATCAGAGCCATTATACGCAGCAATTCTAAAAACTTCAGGAAATCTTATTTCATAGCATGTATGTAACGATATATTAAAATCATTGAAATTAAACACGGGGATGTCCATATCACCCCTTGCAAAATAGATATCCTCTTTTAAAGGGGAGAAAAGAAATGTTTTTCTATATTTGACAACGACTCCATTATTTGTAACTGCAAAGATAGTATTGTAAACTTTATCTACAGATTTTTCAGGCAATGATAGTATTGCCAACTGATTGTGACCAAGTTTTTTAGAAATTTGCTCAACTATATTTTCTGTAGCTTCTGCATGAGTTACAATATTCTTATAATCAAACCCGGTTGCCCACATTTCAGGAAAAACAACAAGACTCACACCCTCATCGCTATAAAACGATAAGTCATTAACAAAATGAGCCAAGTTATCCTCAACATGCCCTGTTTTAATTATTCTCTGTGAACACCCTATTTTCATAACCATTCCTTTTGTTTTCCTTTTTTAAAACATTATCTCTAAATTGTCAAGATTTATATTTAAATACAGGTATATATAAATTTCCTATAAGTTAAATTAAAATTTTTTGTAGTAAAATTTTAATTTTTAATGATAATATAAGTTATGGAAATAATATTAATAAAAGGTGATATTACTGAACTTGACATTGAATGTATTGTGAATCCGGCTAACAGTAAATTGATACTCGGAAGCGGAGTTGCTGGTGCTATCAGACAAAAAGGTGGAGAAAAAATCCAATTAGAATGCAATAAAATAGGTCATTGTGAAGTCGGAGATGCGGTCATAACTACAGGTGGTAGTCTAAAAGCAAATTATGTAATTCATGCCGTTGGCCCCAGATATTCCATAGATAAACAACCGGAGAAAAAGCTTTACAACGCCGTATATAATGCACTAAAACTTGCCAACAGATACGGTATATCTTCCATAGCATTCCCGGCCATATCTACAGGAATATTTGGTTACCCAATCAAAGAGGCTGCGCATATTATATTAACTTCAATGTTTGACTTCAAAAAAATAAATGATAATAAAATCAAATATTGTTATATATGCCTTTTTTCTGAAGAAGATTTTAACACATTTCAAAATATATATGGAACTATTAGTAGTAAATTCAAATGATACAAAAATCTATATTTGTAATATTTACTATAATATTAAGTCTTCAGGTTTTTAGTTCAAAACACAAAGCTAACAACAGTAATGATTTTATGTTGGCAGGAAGAAATCTAAGCTATTTCGGGGTAGCCGGCGTTATTATAGGAACACTTGTCGGCGGTGCATCCACAATCGGAACCGTTCAAATGGCCTATTATTACGGAATTGCCGGGGTAATTTTTACACTCGGTTCAGGAATTGCGTGCTTTATTTTGGGACTTTTTTTTACTAATAAACTATATGACAATAAAATAACAACTGTCACAGAATTTATTGGCAACTATTTTGGAGATAGATTTAAAAAAATCAGCAGTTTTTTTAGCACTCTCGGCATATACATTCACATTATTGCTCAAATAATTGCATCAGGAGCAATAGTTTCATTTTTTTTCAATACTAACATAGTGATAGGCTCATTTATCTCTTCCTTGTTAATCTTAACTTATTCGGTATATGGCGGAGTAAAAGGCTCGTCAGTAATTGGAAAAATAAAAATATTTGTAATCTACATTGTTATGACCGTAAGCTTCGTAGAAGCATTTAGACATAGCGGATTGGAAATTTTTGATAAGCTGCCTAAAAATATTAATTGGTTTAGCTTATTCAGTTACGGAAAAAAGAAAGCCATATTTGATATTGTATTTATGATAATTGGTGTTCTTTCTACGCAAGTATATTTACAGGCAATCTTCTCAGCCAAAAGTAAAAAAGATGCCATATTAGGAAGTTTATTAAGTGCTGTATTGATTCCACCTATAGGCTTTCTCGGTGTTTATGTAGGTATGTATGTAAGAGCAAATGGCTTTGCCACTCAAAGTGGAGCAGAAGTCCTCCCATATTTTATAAGCACTCACTTCCCATCCGTATTCAGTTCTATAATACTATCTTTTATTTTGTTCATAATCTTAGGAACAGCATCTGGACTTGTTGTAGGTGTTACAACTAATATCTTTAAAGATTTTCTATCAAAATTTAATTTTAAAAATGAGATAAATGTAATTCGCCTTGTAAACACCATCGTAGTTTTTACCTCATTTTTAATAGTATTATTGGGTATGCAGTCAAAAATTTTGAAGTGGAGTTACTTATCTATGGGGATTAGAGGTTCAATTATCTTCCTACCTCTATTGTCAATATTGTACTTTGGACATAAAATAGATTTTAAAAAATTTGAGCTACTTTACTACATATTATTTATCGTAATAATATACTACATGATATAAGGGCGTAACTTATTACGCCCTTATATATAATTTCATTAACTACAATGAGAATATCCGCAAGAATGACAAACGTCACACCCTTCTACATATTGGATAGGACCCCCACACTCAGGGCATGCACCATTTCTAATTTGCTGTTCAGTAGTGCTTGCAACTTTTTTTTCTGCTTCAGCAAGTAGTTTATCAACAGTTAATTTTTCCTGATTGATTACCTTAAACTCAGAGCCCATCATTATTGCTTTTTCAATGGCTTTTCCAACTGCATCAGCACAGCTTAATATCTGATTTTGTCCAAAACCATATCTCATATGGCAAGAAATACCTTTAAGCTGTTTGACCACAATATCATAGTCACCACCACTTCTGAAAACAAGAGATATTAATCTACCTATTGCCTCACACTGACTCTGAGCACAACCACCAGCCTTACCCATACTTGTAAATACTTCAAAAGGCTCGTTATTTTCATCAAAATTAATTGTCACATAAAGCTTTCCACATCCTGTCATCATTTCCAGTGTCTTACCAAACAGTACCTTTGGTCTTGGTCTAGGCCTAAAAACTCCATGATATTCCTGAGCAATCTCTTCTTTAGGTGACTTCTCTTTTGTACCTAAGTTAATCACCTGTGCATCACGACTGCCATCACGATAAATAGTAATACCTTTACAACCTTGCTTGTATGCCAATACATAAACTTCCCTAACATCATCAACAGTTGCGTCATTAGGAAAATTAACAGTCTTGCTAACGGCATTGTCAGTATATTTTTGAAATGCAGCCTGCATTCTAACATGCCAGATAGGAGAAATCTCATGTGCAGTAACAAAAACTTTTTTAATGTGAGAAGGGACTTCTTCTATATCATGAAGAGTGCCCTGTTCCGCTATTTTATCCATTAACTCTTTAGAAAAAAAGCCCTCTTTCTTTGCCCTTTCTTTAAATATAGGATTAACTTCCACAAGTTTGTTGTTATCCATTACATTTCTGTAAAAAGCTATGGCAAAGTATGGCTCAACACCGCTTGAACAACCACCAATAATTGAAATTGTGCCGGTAGGTGCAATAGTTGTGACAGTGGCATTTCTCATATTTGAAAATCCCATACCGGGATAAATACTGTCATCAAAGTTAGGAAAATTGCCTCTTTCTTTGGCAAGTTCACTTGAAGCTATTCTCCCTTCTTCCTGTATAAATTTCATAACTTTTTCAGCCATCTCAATCGCTTCTTCACTGTTATAAGGGATATCAAGCATTGCCAACATATCTGCAAAGCCCATAACACCAAGACCTATTTTTCTATTCTTTTTAGTCATTTGTTCAATTTCTTTAATAGGGTAAGAATTCATATCAATTACATCATCTAAAAACCTTACACCCGTTTGAACAACATATCTCAAATCATCCCAATCGATATCATTTCCTTTCACAAATCGACCAAGATTAATTGAACCCAAATTGCATGACTCATACGGTAAAAGAGGTTGCTCACCACAAGGGTTAGTACTCTCCATCTCACCTTCTTTTGGTGTAGGGTTAAACTTATTTATTCTGTCAATAAAAATAATACCAGGATCTCCACCTTCCCACGCAAGTTTCACCATTTGATCAAAGACATCTTTTGCATTCAACTTCTTTACTGTTTTACCAGTCTTAGGATTTTTCAACTCATATTCTTCATTTTTAAGAGCTTTTTCCATAAACTCTTCAGTGATAGCAACTGAAAGGTTAAAATTTGTAAGTTTGCTTTTATCCTGTTTAGCGTAAATAAATTCCATAATATCCGGATGGTCAACTCTAAGGATACCCATATTGGCTCCTCTTCTTGTCCCACCTTGCTTTATAGTTTCTGTTGCAGAATCAAAAACACTCATAAATGAAACAGGGCCACTTGATACCCCTTTAGTAGTCTTAACAACATCATCTTTAGGTCTTAACCTTGAAAATGAAAACCCTGTCCCGCCACCCGACTTGTGAATAAGAGCAGTATGTTTTACAGCCTCAAATATTTTTTCCAGAGAATCCTCAACAGGAAGCACAAAACAGGCTGAAAGCTGCTGCAGCTCCTTACCAGCATTCATAAGTGTGGGCGAATTTGGAAGAAATTTTAAGTCTACCATCATATCATAAAACTTCACGGCGTATTCTTCGTATTTTGATTCAGAGCCATATTTTAATTCAGCATTTGCAATATTCAAAGCTACTCTTTGAAACATACCCTGAGGTGTCTCAACTACATTTCCATCCTCATCTTTCTTGAGATACCTTTTCTTTAAAACCGTGACAGCATTAGCTGAAAGTTTTGGCTCTTTATTTAGTTTTTCTAATAAATCTGTTTTAATCATTAAAATTCCTCCAGGATAACTTATTTGAAAATTAGCTGTAGGATTTTAACCTATATTTTTTTAATTTCAATAGCAAATAATCTAAAAACCTATAACCTTATGGTAATAAAAACAATATATTTTTACATTTACTATCAATAAGTTACATTTAATAATATGTAAACTACTTTAACCTTGGATAATATTTTCAAGGGTATATTTTTTGAGCTCATCTATAAATGATTCCCTGATTTTACCAAGCACATTATGGATATTGCAAGAAGTCAGACCTGAACAAAAATCCGGGTCAACAAGACAATCATTTATCTTTATTTCCCCCTCAACAGCCTTTATTATGTCGTACAATGTTATCTCCTGAGGCTCTTTAACAAACTTAAAACCACCGTTTTTACCCCTCTCGGAATACAAAATATTGTTTCTTGCAAGGGACTGTAAAATTTTGCCCAAAAAACTATCAGGAATGCCACAAATTTCCGATAACTCATTACGCATAAATAACTTATTTTTATCCTGCGAACCAATATAAGCCATAACTTTTAAAGCATAATCCCCTGCTCTGGTTATTTTCATAACTAATACCTCTTGCAAACTTAATTTAGACAATATTAGTCTTATTTAAACCAAATGTCAATAGAGGTATGATTTTATTTAAATCAGATATATTTCAAATGGTAAAATAAAAGAGCCGCTTAAATTATGCGGCTCTTCTGATTATCTGTTTGACTCAAGGACTATTCGTCTGTCATCAATCTTTTTGATACTGTATATCCTCTTCTGCTCAATAGCATTGGCAAGATAAATTACTTTTTCCGGATAATCAAGGACAAGTTTGTCAGTACCTTGAGTTTCAATATTTAGTACCCAGGCAATATACTGAAGGTCACCCTTTAACTGCAACAGCTTGTTTACGTCGGTATTTCCCGCCAAAACAATTTCCACCTTTCTGTTTTCAATCCCCCTGATCTTTTCAGAGATTTTTGATATAATTCTGTTTGTTACTTCATAGCTGAGGTTTTCAAGCATATTATAAACTGCATCATCAACAGAAGCAGCCTGACCTCTTGCCGAAACATAGCCACTATCAAGAATAATTTTCTGTCCGTCTTTACTTCCTATAAGTCTATAAGTCAGTTTACCATTTACAATATTAAAAGGGAGATTAATCCCATATCCAATATTTTTACCCTCTTTTGCAGTGGCAATGCTTTCAACTTTACCAACAAGCAATACCCCTGAAAGAGACCTGTAAGCCAGACTTCTAAGAAGCAAAAAATCATTATTCTGCATAGCATTGCTGAGCTGTTCAATTGAATAGGGGTTGCCAAGCGAAGCAACATCCACAACCTCAAAATTTTGCAGCAAAAGTTCATTAATGATTTTTTCAGACAATGGAGATGTTTCAAGCACTCTTCCATCAGGAAATACTACAGGTAGAAGCACAGATACTGAAGTATTTTTTGCAAAAAGACTTACTGTTTTAACCGCATCTTTTTGCTCTACATTGGCCTTAATCTTTACCCAATATGTATCCCCATCTTTACCTTCATCAATAACCGAAAAATCCTTAATAGCTCCTGATACTTCTGATTTAATAGATTCATCAACCAAAAGTGCATTTTGAACAATTGTCTCAACCTTCACATTTACCTGAGCGGCCTTTTCAAGAGCTGCCCATTTTGCCCGCACTATCGCCTGATTTTTGGCAGCACCAATATCGTTGTTTGCTATCAATGCTTCACCGACAGCCTCTACAGATGCAGCATATAAATGTAAAGAGAATGCCGCTAACAGTATAATAGCAGTTATAAATATCTTTTTACACATAACCAGTTACCACAATTTTTTTATCACACTTTGCCCAGACAAAGGTGCCCTTTTGACCAGAGTACCCAGTTTAAGTCTCATTTTTGAATTAGGCTCACCCTCAACTACAACCCACGAAGTTGATTCATCCACCTGGTCACTTACTATCAACTCAACAGGAATTTTGGATTTTGTACAATTTGATTTTTTTGTCATAAAATCCTGCACTTCCAAAAATTCATAAGCTTCAAGCTTGTCACCTGGCTTTATTCCATCTTTTCTTCCCATGGAAACCATTGCCGCAGACTTATTTCCTCTAAGTTGATTGATATACGCTTTTGCAGAAAAATGCTCTGAAAAAACAGGTTTTATATCATCAACAGACTCCTGCATAGCCTTCTTGGCAGCAGTAACTACAAGCTCAGGGTTAAAACCTGGCTGTGTCCCCCCAAGTTCACGTCCGCTTACCTTTTTGGAAAGCAAAATCTGTCCTGTGGATACATCAATAAGCTGTACTGTCATATCAGTGGTAACATTCCATCCCTCAACCATAGATTTTCCAACAGCAAGGGCAAGGTTGACCCAGACATTTCCTGTATTGGTATCTGATTTAGGAACATATTTTGCATTTATATTGTCAACAGTACCTGTGATTACATAACTTACACCGGCAATTTTGCCAAACTGAGCAACAGTATTAGGATCAGCCACATTCATCTGAAATCCTTGCTCCTGGAGTATTTTTTCCATTTGAGCTCGGCTAAAAACATTCACACCACCAATGTTAACAATAGTATCCTCAACTGCTGACTGAGCAAACTCACCAAGCTGAGGTGAAATCTGTCTGTAAAAAGTGTTAATATCTTTTGAGTACTTAACATTTGTTTTACTGGCACCTGCATAACCTATTCCAACTGCACCCGGCGCAGCAACAACACCTGCAACACCTGCAGAAGTATGAGTCCTGGTAGCCTCACCCTGAATATTTGTATTAACCCCTTCCATTTTTCCAAAAGTAGTATTGTTGGTAAAAGGAAGTACAGCAACACTTATTTTTTTGCTTTCGTATTGGGCCATACAAATCTGAGGGATATTAACCTGCTCAGTATCGGCAGGCGTAACCTGCATACTCATCGGGTCAATTTTTGGTGCAGCACAGGCGAAAAGAACCAAGGACAAACTAAGAACTGAAGCCAATAATTTCAAAGATTTCATCTAAACCCCCTAAAGTTAATTATTTAAGACCTAAAAATATTATACCACTAAATTCAAATAAATCATTTCAAATTTAAAAAATTTATAACTTTTTTTAAATCTTCCCAGGTTTCCTTTTTTTTGGAAGGGTTTCTTAATAAATAGGCAGGATGAAATGTAGGCATGACCTTAATATCATTAAAATTAGTAAATTGGCCTCGAAGTTTTGAAATCTGTTTTTCAGTGTTTAAAAGATAAGTAGCAGCAACACTGCCAAGGCAAATAATGACTTTTGGTTTTACAATTTTTATCTGCTCCATCAGGTATTCAATACAAGACTGAGCTTCTTCCTTGAAAGGGTTTCTATTATCCGGAGGTCTGCACTTAACAATGTTAGCGATATAGACATCTTCCCTTTTTAAACCCATAGCCTGAATCATTTTTGTTAGAAGTTGACCGGCTCTCCCAACAAACGGTCGCCCTTGTTTATCCTCCTCAGCTCCTGGTCCTTCCCCTATAAACATCAAATCTGCGTTTATATTTCCTTCACCAAATACAATGTTTTGGCGAGATTTGGCCAACTGGCATTTTCGACAGACTTTTACTCTCTCAACAAGAGCATCAAAAGGACCGGATTCAATATTGCTACATCTGTCCATTAAAATCTCTTCTACACCATAAATTTCTTTTATAAAGTTTTCTTTTATAAATTTGCTCATTGAATATATTCTACTATTTCAGATAGAATTATCTCAGATATTTTTTCTTTTCTTTCTTTTAATATATGTTTTTTACTGCCATCTTTTTTAAAAATAAAAACCTCATTAAAGTCAGAGTCAAAAGCGATATCTTTTCTTGAAATATCGTTTGCAACAATCATATCAAGCTTTTTCCTTTCAAGCTTGTCTTTGGCATATTTTTCCAAATCATGCGATTCTGCTGCAAACCCTACAAATACCTGCCCTTCTTTTTTAAATTTAGACAGCTCGGTAAGGATGTCAGGATTTTTGACTAATTTGATTAACAGCTCACCCCCATCCTTTTTTATTTTCTCACCTGAAACATTTTCAACTCTATAGTCAGCCACAGCAGCAGCCATTATCAAAATATCGCAATCAGATATTTTATCCTTTAAAACAGTCAACATCTCAACTGCACTCTTTACACTTATCAAAGGGAGAGAGGTCTTAATGCTAACCGGGCCTGAAACAAGCAAAACATCAGCACCAAACTTCTTAGCTGTTTCAGCCAATGAATAGCCCATTTTCCCACTGCTTCTGTTTGAAATATACCTAACAGGGTCAATATCTTCAACTGTAGGCCCTGCAGTTACAATTATCCTCTTTCCTTTTAAAATATCACCTTTAGCCTTGTCAGAATATACAATCTCATAAATTTTGTCAGGCTCTTGCATCTTACCTATACCAATATCTTTACAAGCAAGCTCACCCTCAACAGGATGAATAATTTTAAATCCCCTATTCTTTAGCTTATCAATATTATCTGTAGTTGCAGGATTTAAGTACATATTTGTATTCATCGCAGGGCAAATATACACAGGTTTGTTTTTATCGTAAGCTAAAATTGTTGATGTTAACAAGTTATCTGCAATACCATAAGTAATTTTAGCTATCGTATTGGCAGTTGCAGGTGCAATAATAAAAAGATCAGCCCAAGTAGCTAAATCTATGTGTTCGATGTCTCTCGGGCTGACATCAAGCTGAAAATCGTCAATATAAACTCTATTTTTAGTTAAAGTTTCAAGCGTAAGTGGAGTAACAAACTTTGCAGCATTCTCTGTTAGAATAACCTTAACATTGTCTCCATTTTGGATAAATTTTCTGCAAAGAAGGGGAATTTTATAGGCGGCAATCCCACCAGTTACCCCTATTAAAATATTACTCATCTGCCTCTTCAATCTTTTCTATCTTTACCTTATTTTCAACTAACTCAAAGATAGCTTTTGTAGTTGGCTTAGTACCACATTCTACCTGTGGTGGCAAAGTACCTTCTCTTGCCTCAATAATTTCTCTTGCCCTCAGGCTTAAAATACGGTTAAGCCTATATTTCCCTTTGATATCTTCTCTTTCGATAAGTTGCTCAATATTAATAAGTGCCACGTTAAACCTCCAGGTTCATTATATCTTCTATTTTTTTTACATCTTTTGATCTTAAATGTTCAGCGATATAAATTGCATTAAGCTCGTTAAATGCCTTTTTAAAATTTTTATTTATTATAATATAGTCATAATCCTTATAATATCTAACCTCTTTTTTAGCATTTTCAAGTCTTAATCTCAGTTTTTCTTCTGACTCAGTTCTTCTATTTCTAAGCCGCTCTTCCAAATCTTTTAAACTTGGGGCAATTATAAAGACATATACTCCGAAATGCAATTTACTTTTCAACTGTCTCGCCCCCTGAGGGTCTATATCAAGTAAAATATTAACTCCTGACTCCAATTTTTCATTTATAAATTTTTTAGGCGTACCGTAAAGGTTCCCATGCACCTCTGCCCACTCTAAAAACTCATCATCTTGAATCATTTTTTTGAAAGTATCCTCATCAACAAAAAAATAATCTTTACCTTCAATTTCATCTGCTCTTGGTTTTCTTGTTGTTACAGAAATAGAGTACTCAAGATTGTCATATGTTTTTAACAGTTCATTGCATAAAGAGGTCTTGCCTGCACCGCTCGGTGCACTTATTACAAAGAGTTTACCTAAATTATTCATATTATATTTTGGACCTGTTCTCTTATTTTGTCAATTTCAGTTTTGGCATTTACCACACTGTTAATAACTTCGATTTGAGATGACTTAGAACCGATTGTATTAAACTCCCGGTTCAATTCCTGGCAAAAAAAGTCAAGCTTTTTGCCACAGGGAAATTCATTTTCAATAACACTCTTCATCTGCTGCAAGTGAGAATTGATCCTTTCAACCTCTTCTGAAATATCAAGTCGCTCCGATATTATCCCTGCTTCAGTAACAATTCTGTCTTCATTTACTTTTGTTACCAAGTCTTCGATTCTCTTTTTGTATTTTTCAAAATTAATTTTATAGACATCTTCCCTAAAAGTACTGATTGATTTGTTTAATTGCTCGAGTTTATTTAAAGAATCTACAATTGCCAACTGTAAGTTATTACCTTCTGCATTTCTCATATCTTTTACTGAATTAAGGGCTTCCATTAATACGGCTACTACCTCTTTATCCACAAAATCGGTAACATCAGACTCATCAACATAATCAATAATATTTTCAAACTTAAGAATATGCTCAATCTTTATATCATCTAAAATTTCACTCTTTATCTGTATCTCTCTTAAAACATCCATGTACATATTAAAATATTCGGTACTGAGCTTTGCTTTCTTCAAAGGTTTACGGAGAAAAACATCTATCATTACATCTATTTTGCCCCTTAAAAGCTCATTCTTAACAATATTTATTAATTCAACCTCTTTCAAATATAAAAATTTGGGTAATTTCATTTTTATATCGGAATACTTACTGTTAACGGCTTTTACAGAAACAGTAATATCAAACAGTTCAAAATGCTTGGTTATGCTCCCATAACCGGTCATACTCACAATCATAAAATTCCTCTTTATCTTTATGTAAAATAGTATAATATTTTGTATAATATAAAATTGAACCGAATAATACATAAATAAATCTTGGAGGTCAATATGTTTAGTTTGCCTATAATCATTTTTATTCTACTTTTGATCATTGTATTCAATACCGTAAAAATACTTAAAGAATATGAAAGAGGTGTAATATTTAGACTTGGTAGATATGTTGCCGTTAGAGGACCAGGACTTATCATACTTATCCCCGGTATCGAAAAAATGTTCAAAATAAACTTAAGAACAATTGTAATGGATGTACCACCGCAAGATGTAATTACAAAGGATAATGTCTCAATTAAGGTTAATGCAGTTGTTTATTTTAGAGTCGTATCCCCTGAAAAAGCAATTTTGGAAGTGGAAGATTTTTATTATGCTACCAGTCAAATATCTCAAACAACCTTGAGAAGTATTTTAGGTCAATTCGAACTTGACGACCTGCTTTCCAATAGAGAAAAGATAAACCTTGAGCTGCAAGATGTTATAGACAAACAGACAGATCCATGGGGGGTAAAAGTAACGGCTGTTGAAATAAAACATATCGACCTGCCACAAGAAATGCAAAGAGCTATGGCCAAGCAGGCTGAAGCTGAAAGGGAAAGACGTTCCAAAATTATACATGCTGAAGGTGAACTACAATCTGCAGAAAAACTTTCACAAGCAAGTGAAATAATGTCTAAGAATGCTATAACAATTCAACTTAGATATTTACAAACACTTAACGAAATAGCTTCAGAGAAGAACTCCACTATAGTTTTTCCAATACCTGTAGAATTATTAAATAATTTTATCAAAAAAGACAAATAAGATAGCCGCTAAATAGCGGCTATCTGCTATTTTAAAAAGCTGTAAGGATATTCTGTGTGGTCTTTATAGGTATTTTGCAATATTGCTACTACATCTTCGACAAACACTAACTCTTCGTTTGTCGGTATTACAAATACTTTTACTTTTGAATCAGGTGTAGAAATCTCAGTTTCACCTGATTTACTAAATGTTTTCAAGTTTTTCTCTTTATCGACCTTTATCCCTAATTCTTCCAACCCTTCAAGAGCTTTTTGTCTTATAACACCGGCATTTTCTCCGACTCCTGCAGTAAAAACTATAGCATCAACCCTTCCTAATACAGCATAATAGGCACCAATATATTTTTTCAATCTATAAGCCTCTATTTCTATAGCAAGCCTGCACCTTTCTTCATCTTCAATGTGCTCCAGAACATCACGTCTATCAGTATATTTTCCAGTAATGCCCAATATTCCAGATTTTTTATTCAGTATGTTATCCATATCTTTTGCACTTACATTCAACTGCTGCTGCATAAAAAGAGGAACTGCGGGGTCTAAATCACCACATCTTGTTCCCATAACCGCGCCCTCAAGAGGTGTCAAGCCCATTGATGTATCAACAGATTTTCCTTTTTTTATGGCAGTATGGGAAACCCCGTTACCAATATGCATCGTTATAATGTTGCAATCTTTTGGGTCTTTGCCAAGAAGTACGGCAGCCCTTTTGGATACATACAAATGACTTGTCCCATGAAAACCATACCTTCTTACCCCAAAATCTTTATACCACTCATAAGGGACAGCATAGGTATAAGCATAATCAGGCATTGATTGATGAAACGCAGTGTCAAAAATAGCCACATGGGGCACATCAGGTAAAACGGCCTTAGCAGCTCTTATCCCCGCAAGGTTTGGCGGATTATGAAGCGGTGCAAGATGTTGAACATCTTCAATAGCCTTAATCACCTCATCATCAATAAGAACACTACTTTTGAACCTTTCACCACCGTGTACAACCCTATGTCCCACCGCAGAAATCTCAACTATCTTTTCAATAACACCATGCTCTTTACTCTCAAGCGTATTAACAATTAGATTAATAGCTGTATTATGGTCATGACACTCATACTCATTTCTGTAAGTTTCTCTACCCGGTACCTCATGTATTATAAATGAATCACCAATACCAACCCTTTCAACTACCCCCTTTGCAACTACCTGCTTAGCTTCCCAATCAAAAAGCTGATATTTAACGGAAGAGCTTCCACAATTTAATGCAAGAATTTTCATCATTACCCCCTATGACTGAACCATAGTAATAGCTGCTACATTTACTATATCCATATATTTACATCCGCGAGACAAGTCATTTACAGGCTTTTTCAAACCTTGAATAATAGGACCTATAGCCTCAGCAGAAGCCACTCTTTCAACCAATTTATATCCAATGTTACCTGAATCCAAATCAGGGAATATTAAGACATTAGCACTGCCGGCTACATCACTGCCAGGTGCTTTTCTCTCCCCTACGCTTTTGATTAGTGCAGCATCAGCCTGCAATTCACCATCAACTTTAAGTTCAGGATTCATCTCTTTAACAATTTTTAAAGCCTCTAAAACTTTATCCACATCAGGATGACTCGCACTCCCCTTCGTAGAAAAGGATAACATTGCAACCTTAGGCTCAACTTCCAAAAAAGCCTTACAACTGTCAGCAGTTGCAAGTGCTATTTCAGCCAAAGTTCTTGCGTCAGGATTAGGGTTAACTGCACAGTCGGCAAATATAACCGCTCCATCTTTACCAAATTCTTTCTTAGGGGTAACCATAATAAAGCAACTCGAAACCGTCTTCATGCCGGGCTTTGTACCAATAACCCTTATAGCAGCCCTCAAGACATCAGCAGTAGTATGACAAGCTCCGGTAACAGCACCATTTGCAATCCCTTTCTCCACAAGCATACAACCAAAATAGTTGACATCACACATAGTAGCTTGTGCCTCTTCAAGGGTCATCCCTTTAGACTTTCTTCTTTCATAATACTCATTAACAAAATCATTATAATATTTACTACTTTTTGGCTCAATTATTTCACAATCAACAGGATAACCTTTAGATTTAAAAATTTGCTCAACCTTTTCTTGTTCACCAAGGACAATGACTTTTGCCAAACCATTTTTTGAAATAGTATGAGCAGCATCAATTGTTCGCTCATCATTCCCTTCAGGCAACACTACTGTTCCCTTCTTATCTTTCGCCATTTCCCAAAACTTTTCCATTAAAGACATATTGGCCTCCAAAATATAATTATATTTTATTTTAATCAAACATTACTTTCTGTCAAGTTATTTTTAACTTTTTGAAAGTAATACTTAACATTATTATAACAAGTTATGCTAAATTACTCAATAGAACTTTTTTCTACTCAAATATCAAATCAATAGCTCAACCACATTGAGAGATAAAATTACAATTTTATCCCTATCTAAGTTATATTTATTTAAACTTAAGCTTAATAGTCATTTTACCAATTTCTAAACACTCTCTGGTGTGGTACAGTACGTAATCACACCAGAGAGGAAAACATACCTACATCTTTTTCAGTGCATCTCTTGCTGCAAACATATAGGTATTATCCGAAGGTTTTGCAGCAAGCTCAGGATGTGTAGTATACTGATAATTCAATAAGTCGTCAACCGTAGCACCCATCTGAATCCCAAAGGATATAAAATCAACATTTCCAGCAGTACAGTGCCCATGTCTCAATACAGCTCCACCTATTAATTTACCGTTATCTTTATTGAAAACAAGCTTTGTTTTTATACTCTTAACACCATCCATCATTGGATACATATCCATCACTTCCGATTCACCAACGACTACGTCTATCCCCTCACTCTTAGCTATCTTATAAATCAACCCTGCCGAACCAAAGCTGTAAGAAAACGCAGTGGATGCGTTAGCATTTATAACACCTGGGAAAACGGTTTTTTTTCCAATAATGTTTTTGGTAACAACTTTACCCATGAAAACTGCATTAGTCCCAAACTCTCCACGAGTAGGTTTTTTAGTAATAAAAGATTTCTTTTCAGCACAATCTCCAGCTGAATATATATTTTCAACATTTGTTTGAAGATACTCATTTGTAACTATACCATACCTTGAGACAACAATGCCTGATTTTTCAGCCAATTCAGTATTTGGAGTAACACCTATCGAAACTACAACAAAGTCTGTATCAACCTTCGTACCATCCTCAAAAACAACCTTTTCTACTTTTTTATCCCCTTCAAATCTCACAGCCTTGCTGTTTGTCATTAAGTTTATACCATTTTCCTTAACATGTGACTCAATCTCATTAACAAAATCATCATCAATAGTCGAAAGCAGAATATGAGGAAGCATTTCAACAATAGTGACATCAAGTCCAAGTTTCTTTAAAATAACGGCAACCTCAACACCAATATACCCACCACCAATAACCACACACTTCTTACATTCTTTCGAATAAAGCCTCAACATCTCCATGTCGGACTTTGACCTTACTGATATTATATTTTTCAAATTCACACCTTCGATATTTGGGATAATCGGCTTTGAACCTGTAGCAAGCAACAGGTAATCATATTTGAAAGACCCACTATTCAAAGTTTTTACTGTTTGATTGTTCGTGTCAATATAATCTGCTGTATCTATAACCAATTTAGCACCAAAATCCGTAACTAAGCTATTTGGAATACAATACTTTTCAACTGGCTTACTATCCTCTATCCCATAAGGCACAGCACACCTATTAACATTTATTGGCTCATCTTTAATTAACGTAACATCAAACTTTTTGTTTGAACTATGCAATCCATGAACAAATACACGACCGGCAGGGCCACCACCCACAATCACAACTTTTTCCATTACGTCCTCCTTATTTAGATATATATTCAATAATATACATTTGAATTATTTTGAAAAGTTATTTTTTCACTTCCAAACTAAGAATATTAGTCTACTTTTTTAACTTCTTGTTATTTGTTGATATAATTTCTGATAAGAGGCTTTTAAAATTATAAGAACACTCCAAAAAATACATTTGATTTTGTGTTAATAATAAATTATTACATATTAACTTTTTTAAAGGACAATAAAATGATTAAAGGGGCAATAGCCGCAATTTTATCGGCTGTCTGTTTTGCATTTTTAGCAATTTTTGCAAAGATTGGTTACGAACTTGGAATAACTACATCCGATATGCTTTTCTTTAGATTTATGTTGGGGGTTTTAATTTTTACGATTTATTTTATAATTAAGGACTATAAGCTGTTTATCATAAAGAAAGTAAATCTACTAAAAGCATTTTTTGCCGGTTCTTTACTCTATTTTACCCAAAGTAGTCTATTTTTCCTTGCTGTTAAATACACGTCAGTTTCAAGTGCAGCTTTGATCTTATATATGTATCCCCTTTTTGTAACTGTTTTATCAATAATTATTTTTAAGTACAGACTAAATGTAGTTACATCGATATCATTAGGATTAATAAGCTTAGGAAGCTGTTTAATATTTTACGATGCATTTTCCAACAAATATTCACTTTTTGGTATTTTGTGTGCATTAGGTGCAGCAATAACTTTCTCCTTCTATCTTATTTTTATCCAATATTCTCTAAAAACCCAAAAACCACTTACATTTAGTTATTATGTAATACTTTTTGCTTCCATACCGTTTGCTTTTAAAGCTGACTACTTATTACCCATAAACCAAACCACATTTTTGCTTATCTTAGGGTTATCTTTAGTGTCAACTTTTTTGGCAATAACACTTTTGTATGTTTCAGTAGAAATCATCGGAGCTGTTTATGCATCAATATTTTCATCTATAGAGCCTGTTATTACTGTATTGGCATCCGTTTTTATACTTTCCGAAAAAGTCAACCATATAAAAGTAGCTGGAATGATTCTAATAGTGATATCAATCTTGCTGCCTCAATTAAAAAAGATAAGGTTTATGGCTTATGAACAAAAAAGCTCTTGAGTATTTGGCAGATCTATCCCTTTTATTTATTTCTTTAGTATGGGGTAGTACATTTATTATAGTAAAGGAAAGTATAGAAAAGGTAGACCCTTCCTTATTCATAAGCTATAGATTTTTAATTGCATCATTAATCCTTTCCCCTTTTTTAATTATTAGAAGAAATAAAGTCAACAAAGAGTCTGTTTTAGCAGGGCTATCTATGGGTTCGGTATTATTCACAGTGTTTTATTTCCAAACCTTCGCTTTAAAATATATTACAGCATCTGTCACCGGTTTTTTGACCGGCATCTATACACTATTTGTCCCAATACTATCATATGTATTTTTACATAAAAAACCTTATCCCACTTCAATTGCCGCTGTCATTTTGTCAACAATAGGTTTATACCTCATTTCCTTTCAGGGTAATTTTACTTTTGGAATTGGAGAGTCATTTGCTATAATAAATGCTTTTGGAATTGCGATCCATATAATACTCACAGATTATTACTCAAAAAAATACGATACCATCATATTAACATCCGTACAAATTATTGTTGTAGCTTTTTTATCAATTATCTTTACCTTCGCATCAGGTATCGATATAAAAATACAACCTGAAAAAGATACAATTTTTGCACTAATACTAACCGGATTCTTAGCAACAGTAGTAGCTTTCTTTATACAAACTGCCATGCAAAAATATACAACACCCACAAAAGCAGCAATCCTTTTTACGCTCGAGCCTGTTTCCTCCGCTTTTTTTGGTTATTTAATTGGTAAAGAAGTACTGACATTTAATCAATATATTGGTGCATCAATAATTATTATTGCTATGCTTGTCAGTGAAGTAGGCAGTGCATTAATAAGGAGTAAGAGATGAAACTAAAAATCTTTTTCATATTATTATCAGGTGTTATCTCAATATCCTTTGCAGCAATTTTTGTAAGATTTTGTGACGATGTACCTCCACTGATGATTGCAACATATAGGCTCATTTTTGCAAGTATAATAATTATATCTGTTTTTAAGTTTAAACACTATACCATCCACTCAATAACCAGAAAAGACTTTATACTATCAATAATATCCGGGACAATACTTTCTGTGCATTTTTATACATGGTTTACTTCAATTAAACTAACCTCCATAGCAAGCAGTGTAGTATTAGTCACAACGAGCCCTATCTTTGTCGGCATTCTCTCGTTTTTTTTACTTAAAGAAAAACAAAACTTAAATATTATCATAGGGATAGCATTATCTATTATCGGCAGTATAGTTTTAACAATGGGCGATATTAATATAAATGATGCATTAAACTTTGATAAAAATGCTTTAATCGGAGATATTTTTGCAATAATAGGCGCTATTGCAGCAGCAATATATATGATGATTGGAAGTAAAGTAAGGGAAAACTTAGATATTATACCTTACATAACAATAACATATACAGCCAGTGCCTTAACGTTATTATTAATTTCCCTTTTATCCGGGCAAACATTTCTTGGATATAAGCCTTCCTCATATACTTTTATGTTTCTTTTAGCTGTTATCCCTCAGTTAATTGGGCATACATCGTTAAATTGGGCATTAAAACATCTTAAAAGCAGCATGGTTGCAATTGTCACTTTAGGTGAGCCCATTGGTGCTGCAGTACTTGGTTATCTTTTTTTTAGAGAAGGGATTGACAAATATCAATTTGTAGGAATAATTCTAATATTTATGGCAATACTTATAGCATCTAAAAGTGCAGCCAGGTAAACAAGGAGATTATGTAATGTTTCCGTATATTTTTAAAATAGGTAACTTTGAAATCCGTTATTACAGCCTCATGTATCTGATAGGGATATTATTGGCAATCTATTTTACCAAAAAAAAGGCTAAGAAATTAAAATACAACCCTGATGAAATAGAAAATATTATCCTTTTTACATTCATGGGAGGGATATTAGGGGCAAGAATATATTACGTATTGTTAAAGTGGGAATTTTATAAGAATACCCCTTTTGAAATATTTGCTGTATGGCACGGTGGACTTGCGATACACGGCGGAATAATAGGTGGTTTTTTTACTCTACTTCTAATAACAAGACTAAAAAAAATAAAATTAATATTTCTTGGGGATTTAATATTGCCTTTCTTACTTTTAGCTCAAGGAATTGGAAGATTTGGCAATTTTGCAAACGGTGAAGCCCATGGAGTCCCCACAATCACCCCTTTATCCATTATATTTTCATTAAAAAACAAATTCCCTGAATTTTGGGCAACTGTTTTGACCTCATTAAAAATAGAAAATAATCCTATATCTATTTCCACCATAAAAGATTTAATAGATAGCGGGAAAAAAATAACTGTAGTATTTGAAAACAAAGCTTACGAATTAAAATATTATGTGCCGTGGGGGATAAGTTTTCCAAAAAAATACTTCCCCCCCGCATACCAAGATTTTGGGACACTTCCCGTGCACCCCACCTTTTTTTATGAAATGATTCTTAATTTCATCGGTGCTGCTATTTTAATAACGTTGTGGAAGAATGATAAAAATCTTGGAGTTGGTAAAATCACAGGGCTTTACCTCATATTTTATGGAATTATAAGAGGCTTTGTAACTACATTTAGAGCCGATGACCTTATGATTGGAATCTTCAGAGCACCTCATTTGGCAAGTATGGCAATGATAATTATAGGAACCATTATTTTATACAAAAGGGGAAAAAGTGAAAACAGATAGAGAAACCGCACTGTCAATTTTACAAGAATATACCAAATCCAATTCTCTTTTGAAGCATGCGTTTGCAGTTGAACAAGCAATGAAATCTTATGCCAAAAAGTTTGGTGAAGATACTGAAAAGTGGGGATTTACAGGACTGTTACACGATTTTGACTATGAAATGTATCCAAGCATCGATGAACACCCTTACAAAGGGGTGGAAATTTTGAAAAATAAAGGGGTAGATGAAGATATATTGCAAGCTATATTAGGGCATGCAGAATATACCAATACCCCCAGAAAAACACTTATGGCAAAAACACTTTTTGCAGTTGATGAACTTTGTGGTTTTTTAATGGCTTGCGGTTACGTAAGGCCTGACAAAAAAATATCAAATCTGGAAGTCAAAAGTGTTAAGAAAAAGCTAAAAGACAAATCATTTGCAAAAGGTGTCAACAGAGACGATATTGAAAAAGGGATTTTAGAGCTTGGTGTTGATAAAGATGAGCATATTAAGTTTGTTATAGACTCACTTGCTGAAATTGAAGAAATACTTATGTCATAAAAAAGCAATTTTTATACAATATACATTGAATTATAGATTACATTCTGATATTATGCTTATTTAGAATTTTGTGATGGAGGATTTATGTTTGGAAAAATATTAGATATATTTTCTAATGATATGGCAATAGATTTGGGGACTGCCAATACACTCATTTATATAAAGGGTAAAGGGATTGTCTGTAGCGAACCTTCCGTTGTGGCTATTAACAACGATACTAAGGAAGTGCTTGCAGTAGGAAATGAAGCTAAAAGCATGTTGGGAAGGACTCCTGCAAATATTGTTGCAATAAGACCTATGAAGGACGGTGTCATCGCCAATTTTGAAATAACTGAAAAGATGATTAGATATTTCATTCAAAAAGTTAATCAAAGAAGGTCTTTAGTTAGGCCGAGAATTATCATTTGCGTCCCCTCAGGTGGAACTCAAGTGGAAAAACGAGCTGTAAAAGACTCCGCAATACAAGCAGGTGCAAGGGAAGTTTACCTGATAGAAGAGCCTATGGCTGCAGCAATAGGTGCTGGCCTGCCAATTGAGGAGCCTTGCGGGAATATGATAGTAGATATTGGAGGCGGGACTACTGAAATTGCAGTAATATCATTGTCCGGTATAGTATACTCCAACTCTGTAAGGGTTGGTGGGGATGAAATGGATGAAGCAATTATCAACTATATTAAAAGAAAATACAACCTGCTCATCGGGACATATACAGCCGAACAAATAAAAATAAAAATTGGCTCTGCATTTGAGCTGGAAGAAAGTTTGAGTATTGAAATAAAAGGTAGGGATTTGGTAAACGGCATACCAAAAACTATTGAGATTACTGATGCTGAGATTAGAGAGGCTATCGAATATGCTGTTTCAAAAATTATTGAAGCTGTAAAAGTTGCTCTTGAAAAAACTCCGCCTGAATTATCAGCAGATATAGTTGATAGAGGAATAGTCTTAACAGGTGGTGGAGCTCTATTAAAAGGGCTTGATAAAAGGTTGTCAAGTGAAACCGGGCTACCAATAATTATTGCTGATGACCCTCTAACTGCTGTTGCACTTGGGTCAGGAAAGGCACTTGACGAATTAAAACTGCTAAAGAAAGTATGTTTTTACTAAATAATTGATGGTAAAAAAAAGATACCTTTTTCTGATATTAGCTTTCGTATCAGCCTTAATTGTTGTGCAAATTAAGAACCCAAAGATTACCGGACCATTCAGGGGAATTTTGGGAAATATATTAAATCCGATTGTCTATACTTATTATATTACCTCAAACTCAATAGGTAACTTAGTAAACAACTATATATTTCTCGTAAATGTAAAAAAAGAGAATGAACTTTTAAAAAAAGAGCTGGACAATTACAAGTTTGAAATAAGTATATTGAAAGAAAAGCTAACTGATTACGAAAGGCTTAAACAGCTTTTAGAGTTTAAAGATGCGTATAATTTTGATACAGTTGCCTGTAACATAATAGGAAAAAACCTAACCAATTCACTCAGTTATTTCATTATCGATAAAGGGATGAAAGATAATATCAAGGTAAATGATACGATTGTGGGGCACACAGGGCTTGTAGGCAAAGTAGACGATGTATATATTAATTCGTCTTTGGTCAAAGTCATACTTGACATAACAAATAATGTAAGTGTTATGAATTTTGAAACACGGACTACCGGTATACTTAAAGGGGATGGCAAAGGTGGTATTTTTGTAGACTACTATGATAAGTTAGAACCTGTTGAAATAAACGACCTTTTCATAACAACCGGGTTAGGTGGGGTTTACCCAAAAGGGATACCTGTTGGCACAGTAGTTAAGATAGAAAATTCAGAAAGTAATTTGTTTCAAAAAATTATACTAAAGCCACTCATAAACTTTAATAAAATAGAAAACGCTCTTATTATAAAAAATGTTAAAAAATAAATATTTACAATATGCTACATTATGCCTTATCGGAACAGTTGTATTCTTAATTTATAACCGTTTTGTTAAGTACTTTGATTTTTTAATTGTTTTTTTCTTACTTTATCTAAACTCAGGGAAAAAGTTTAAAGACTTTATCTTTTACATATTTATTGGCGGTTTACTTTTTGACTACCTATATCCAAGCTATTTTGGCGTAGGATTTTTTATATTTTATATAATATTTATATTTAAAAGCTTTTACGATAAATTTTTCACAAATGAAAAAAGTCATAGTTACTTACCTTTTATAACCACCTCAATTTTATTTTATAAATTTTTACTTGTATTTTTAGTTATGAAGGCTGAAGATACGGAAATAACTAAATTTTTAATTTCATCAGCCGTAGATTTAATTACCTATTATTTGATAAACTTTTATTTAGTGAGGCACAAAGTTGTTATTTCGAAAGCTTGAAGACAAGATTAACTTGATTTACAATAAAAAGTCAGTAGTGTTTTTTGCATTTTTACTTGCCGGCTTTTTCATTATATTTCTCAGACTGCTTTATCTGCAAATAATTAACTATGACAAATATAAAAAAATAGCAGATAACAACAGAATAAGAGTTGTAAGGGTAAAAGCTGATCGCGGATTTATTTATGACAGAAATGATAATATTATTGTAAAAAATAAACCAAGCTATAACCTTTATCTCGTAAGAGAAGATATTGAAGATAAAAATAATCTATTAAATTTAATAAACCAAAAAATTCCCATCGATAAAGAATTAATAGAAAAAAGATTAAAAAAGGCATACTACTACCAAGAAGTTCTTGCATACAGAGGATTAACTTTTGAAGAGTTGTCATATTTCAGTGAAAATATTGAAGATTTGCAGGGGGTAAATATAAAACTTGACCCGGTAAGAGACTATCTGGATAGCACCTCAATGAGCCATATAATTGGATATCTTGGAGAAACTACAGAGCAAGATTTAAAAACAAAACAAAATTACTTCGCCGGAGATTTAATAGGGAAAACAGGCGTTGAATATTTTTATGAAGATATATTAAGAGGTAAAGATGGCAAAAAATTTGTTGAAGTTGACAGCTTAGGTCAAACGATAAATACCATAGAGTTTCAGCCCCCTGTAAACGGAAAATCGCTCAGGCTTTCCGTGGACTACAGGCTTCAAAAATTTGCCCAAAAACTTTTTGGAAACAAACGCGGCTCTATTGTAGTTGAAGATATACAAACAGGAGAATTAATACTTTTATTTTCATCCCCTACATATGACCTTAATGAGTTTATTCCATATATCACTGAAGAAAACTGGGACAAGCTTATTAAAGATAATAAAAAACCTCTGCTGAACAGAGCTATTGAAAGCCATTATCCACCCGGCTCTATTTTTAAAATTCTTATGGCACTAATAGGGCTAAAGGAAAAAGCTATTACTCCGGATTCCAAGTTTTTTTGTAACGGTAAACTTGAGTTTGGAAATTATGAATACAAATGCTGGAAAACTGCAGGGCATGGAGATGTTGACTTAAAAAAGGGGATTTCAGAGTCATGCGACGTATACTTTTACAATTTAGGATTACAGTTAGGAATAGATAAAATTTCTGAATATGCTAAGAGATTTAAATTGGGAGAATACACTAACGTAGATATTCCCAATGAAAAAAAGGGGGTATTCCCAAATAGAGATTGGAAAAAAAATGCCTTTAACCAGATTTGGTTTCCGGGGGAAACAATTATTGCATCAATTGGACAAGGTTATATTAGTGTAACACCTATTCAATTGGTAAATATGTTTGCAGGAATTTTTAATGGAGGAAAAATACTAAAACCTCACATTGTAAAATCAATAATAGATGATAATGAAGAAATTTTAACTAAAACAGAAGTTTACGACTATATCACAATCCCGGAAAAGATAAAAAAATCTATTCTTGATGGGATGACAGAAGCGGTTTATGGTAGGCACGGTACATCTTATAGAGCAAGGGTGGAGTCAATTACCGTTGCAGGAAAAACGGGAACAGCACAAGTAGTCAGCCTTAAAAAAACTGAAAAATACGATGATGATAAAATTCCTGAAAAATATAGGGACCATTCTTGGTTTGCAGCAGTCTTCCCTGCTGAACAACCTCAATATGCCCTTATTGCAATGGTTGAGCACGGAGGTTCGGGCAGCCAGAGTGCAGCAGCTCTTGCCGGGGCAATAATAAATAAAATGGTGGATTTAAAATATGTTTCAGATTGACAAAAGACAACTTAAAAACTTTGACTTTATACTCCTTTTAATAATCTTTTTAATTAACATATGTGGTATTTTGGCAATTTATAGTGCTTCTTATGACATGTCAGACGGGACATTTGACGCATATTACAAAAAACAGATATTGTGGTTTGGTATTGGAATATTAGCTTTTTTATTTTTTTCTGCAGTTAGCTATAAAAGATGGATAGAATACGCTTATATTTTATATGTGTTAGGCATCATTCTTCTGATTCTCGTTTTAATAATAGGACACGTAGGTATGGGTGCTCAAAGGTGGATAAATATAGGCGGTTTTAGACTACAGCCTTCAGAAATATTCAAAATAATATTTGTCATAATTTTAGCTTACAACTTTCGTGATTTGTCTGAAAATAATCTGACAATTATTGATATCATAAAAAAATCTTTAATTTTACTTCCCCCTTTTTTGCTTATTTTCTTACAGCCTGACCTTGGCACAGCAGTAATATTTTTAGCTGTATGGGGTATGGTTTTACTATACAGAGGGGTAACTAAATGGACGTTTATTATTAGTCTATTTACATTTATTTTAAGTATGCCATTCTTATGGTTTAACCTAAAAGAATACCAAAAAAACAGAGTACTCACCTTTTTAAATCCTGAAAGAGACCCTTTTGGAAGTGGCTACCATGTAATACAGTCTAAAGTCGCCATAGGCTCAGGAGGAATGTTTGGAAAAGGCTTTCTTCAAGGAACGCAAACTCACTTAAAATTTTTGCCGGAAAGACATACTGATTTTATCTTCTCACTTATTAATGAAGAGTTTGGCCTGATTGGTGGCAGTATTATACTATTACTGTTCATTCTATTAATATACAGAATTATTCAAAATGCCATTGAAACAAGTGAACCAACAGCAAAAATTCTTTGTATTGCTGTTGCCTCTGTTACATTTTTTCAAGTTTTTGTTAATTCTGCAATGACAGTATCATTAATGCCCGTAGTTGGGATACCTATGCCTTTTGTAAGCTATGGAGGTTCTTCAATGATAACTTTTATGGCAATGATGGGACTTGTAAATTCAGCAAAAATGAGAAAATTTAACTCCCCTTCGGAGTATTAAAAAGTCAAGGAATAAATATGGAATTTTTAAAATTATTAAATGTTAATAAGCCGCTGAGATACATTAACAATGAGTTTAATTCATATCATAAAAATAACGAAGATGCACTTAAGTTTTGCCTTATCTTCCCCGATGTTTACGAAGTAGGTATGTCTCACTTAGGTATAAAAATACTATATGAACGCCTAAATCAGGACAAAGATATTATTTGCGAAAGATTCTTTATGCCATGGGTTGATGCTCTGGATGAATTTGGCAAAGAATTGTTTGTATCTCTTGAAAGCCAAACACCCTTATCAAAGTTTGACATTATTGGTTTTTCTTTACAGTACGAGCTTTCCTATACAAATATGCTTAAAATCATATCTGAAAGTGGTATACCACTTTTATCAGAAGATAGAGTTGAAAATTCCCCTATAGTTATCGCAGGCGGGCCTTGTGTGGTCAACCCTGCGCCTATTGAAGATTTTATAGATGTTTTTTTCATAGGTGAAATGGAAGAAGAGCTAATAAAAGTTTTAAATGATATTAATGATAAAAAACTTACAAGAAGAGAAAAACTTGAAAAGATTAATGAATATAAATTTACCTACATACCTGCTCTTCAAAAAAATAAAATTGTCCGAAAAAATATATATAAAAATTTTCATAATGATTACACTGTCACAAAACCTGTTGTCCCCCTCATGCCGATTGTTCAGGACAGAGTAACAATTGAAATTTCACGAGGTTGCACTAGAGGTTGCAGGTTTTGTCAGGCAGGAATGATTTACAGGCCTTCAAGGGAAAGAAACGTTTCGGATATTATTGAAAATGCAATTGAACAAATTAAAAATACAGGGTACTTGGAAGTATCCCTTTTATCACTTTCCGCAGCTGACTACTCATGCCTTGAAGAACTCCTACTAAAACTTTCAGAAGCGCTCTCAGATAACAAAGTATCTCTGAGCCTTCCATCCATAAGAGCAGACAGAGTAAAAGATTATATTTTTCAAGAGCTAAAAAAGGTACGTAAATCTGGATTTACAATTGCACCCGAAGCAGGAAGTCAAAGGATGCGAAATATCATAAATAAAAATTTGACAGAAGAAGAGATTATTGATGCCGTGGTTTGTGCCTCCAATAACGGTTTTAACGGGGCAAAGCTATACTTTATGATTGGTTTGCCATTTGAAACCGATGAAGATGTTTTGGAGATAGCAAACCTAGCCGTAAAAATAAAAAGAAAAGTTAGAAAAAGTTTTAACATTACCGTATCTGTATCCAATTTTGTTCCAAAACCTTTCACACCTTTTCAATGGTTTCCTCAAAACAGCATAGATGAAATTAAAAGAAAGCAAACCATTCTAAGTGAAACTTTAAAAAGTACAAAAATTAGATTTAAATTTCACGACCCTTATCAAAGTATCCTTGAAGGAGCAATATCCCGCGGTGACAGGAGGATGGGTAAGGTATTAATTAATGCTTTAAGTATGGGAAATATTTATGACGGTTGGTCAGAGCATTTTATTTTTGACAATTGGCTCAAAAGTTTTGAAAAAGCCGGTTTAACGTTTGAAGAGACTGCGATGAAATCCTTTGACAAAAATGATATTTTACCGTGGGATAATATTGATACAGGAGTTACGAAAGAATTTTTGTGGCAAGAATATGAAAAATCAAAATCTGAAACGACTACAGATGATTGCCGTGAAACAAACTGTAAAGGTTGCGGGATTTGTGATTTCAAAGAAATAAAAAATATAGATGCCATTAAGTCCTCTTTTATATCAAAACCTAACTTAACAGAAGAAAAAGTATTTGAGAAAATTGCTTTTGTATTCAGCAAGAAAAATATTAGCTCACTCTTTTCCGCAATAGACTTAAATAGAGTCCTATCTCAATCATTTAATATTGCAGCGATAGAGCTTGACTACTCAAAAGGTTTTAACCCACAACCAAAGCTCAGTTACCTTTATCCTCTACCGGTTGGAGTTGAAGGTGAAAATGAAATTTTACTTACTAAAATCATACCAGAAAATTTAGAAGAGAAGTTGCACAAATTAAACAGCATATTACCAAAGGGATTATATTTTAAAACCTATTATAATGCAGACTCCATCAATCTTTGTGCTGACTTTATCGCTGAATATGAATTTGACAATTCGTCATTTGATATACTAAAATCTCACATAAATTTAAACCAGGACTTTTATCAGAAAAAGGGTAAAAATGGAAATATAAAAGAGATTAAGTTAAAAGATTATCTTATTGAAATTGGCAAAAATTATTTAAAGTTGAGGGTTTCCAACCTCGGGACATTTAATTTTGTTGAATTTTTTAAGTTTTTAAACTATAATATTTCTAAAATTAAAATAAAGCGAAAAAGTTTAACACCTTTTGAAGGGCTACTTTAAATAAAATCAGGAGAATGCTATGTTTACAGAAAGAGCAATTGAGGCGCTTAAAAAAGAAGGTTTTAAAATTACGAAACCAAGACAGTGGATTGTTGAATTTCTTGACAATAATACTTCACACCCTTCAGCTGTTGAAATTTATGAACAACTTAGATCAAAAGATAAAAGTTTCTCATTTGCTACGGTATATAATACTCTTGATGTTTTGGTAAAGTCAGGGGTAGTAAGACAAATCTCTACTGACCCAAAATGCAGTAGATTTGACCCGGATTTGTCTAACCATGCACATTTTTACTGTAAAAAGTGTGGAAGTGTTCATGATATATTTGACATAAATATCGGTTTTTCCGGCTTAAACGGAGAGGTAGAAGAATATCAGTTAAATCTTTTTGGTACATGTGAAAAATGTAAAAAAGGAGGCAATTGATGGCAGTATTTGTATGCTCAAAGTGTGGATATGAAAAAGAAGGTAGATGTAAGCCAAAAAAGTGTCCTCAGTGCGGAGAAACTGGTACATTTGACAAAAAACAATAATCTAAACCTATTCTTTGAAAAAATTTATAAAAAATACAGTGCTGAGAGCTATCTCGGCACTGACCCAATAATATTTCCAAAAACATACAAAGGTAACACAGAATACATAGCCTTTGTTTCTTCACTGTTTGCTTACGGTCAGGTTAAACTTATTCAGAATTTTTTAAGAAATTACTTTGATGTTTATGGCACTGAAGTAACGGCTAACTTACCGCTCAAAAAAAATATCTATTACAGATTTCAAACTGAAAATGATATTTACCTATTAGTAAAATTTCTAAATAAAATATATAAAGATTACGGCAGCATTGAGGGCTGTTTTTACAGCCTATCTAATAATGTTGAAGAAAGCCTCAGTCGATTTATGTTATTGGCAAAAAGTTTTGGTGAAGAAAACAATGCCGGAACAGGATATTTTTTTCTATTTCCGACGTATGGAAGGTCAGCTTTAAAAAGGATGAGAATGTTTCTTAGATGGATGGTGAGGGACACAGATATAGATTTCGGTTTATGGAAAAAATATAACAAATCAGAATTATTATACCCACTTGATACACATATTCTAAAATTTTCAAATAAACTGCAAATAATTAGCTCTGAAGCGGGCACACATAAAAACAGTTTGGCAATAACTGCTTTTTTTAAAAATATTGCACCGGACGACCCTTTAAAGTTTGACTTCCCTATCACAAGATTGGGTATTGTCAATAAATGTATCACTTCAGACTCAAGTAAATGTATAAACTGCGAATTTGCTAATTTATGTCCATTTTCTTAAATAACTTACATCTGCATGGCAATCTCTTTTAATAAATCCCTTAAAACTACACCGTCTGCACCCTTAGGCAATACTCTAACAAATTTAATATACTGTGGTAAAACCGGCTCTCCCAACTCCTCAATAATAACTTCATTTATTTCATCAATAATCAGGCTATAGTTACTTTCATCAACATTTTTTTTCAAAACACAAAAGGCTATCAAAGAGTCACCCTTCTTTTCATCGTTTAATATTATTATTGCAGATTCTTTTATTAATTTATGCTTATTTATTGTCTCTTCTATCTGCTGAAGGTTTATTCTTTTCCCCGCAACATGAACAATATCATCAACCCTTCCTGACAGATAAAAATGACTTTCTTCATCAAAACATCCTGCATCCCCTACCCTAAAGACATATTTTTCATCAAAATATTTCCAAAATGTCTTGTAAAATAATTCTTCTCCATGGCATAAACTTGTACACATAGACATTAAAGGTTTTTCTATAGACACCAAACCTTTCTCATTTTGGTATTTAATTTTCGTTTTAGTAATACTGTCATAAATTGCAAGGTCTACTCCGGGGATTGGCTGCCCTACAGAATCTTTTTTAACTTTTGAAAAACCCGGCAATTGGGCTGCAACTGCTGAGCCAAGCTCTGTCACTGAATAAATATTCAAAACCGGGAGCTTATCTTTACCAAGTTTTCTATACAACCAGTAAAGCACATCCTCTTCTATAGGTTCGCCACCGAGGAAAAAAAGCTCAAGACTATCTACACGCTCAAAAACCTTTTTTTTCATATCTGCATTCATGAGTGCTTTAATAATTCTTGGAGACATATAGCACTTGTTAATATTGTACCTTTCTACAATACCATAAAAACGTCTGGCATTTTGCATCTGAATCGAATCCTCAAACATAACTGAAGTAGCACCTGCCATTAATGGCCCGTATATTTTATAATTGTGGCTATTCATCCATGCAATATCAGTAGTATTCCAAATAGTATCACCATCTTTAGGATCAAATATTAATTTAAATGTGTAGTGAGCCCAGCCTAAAAATCCTGCAGCACTATAAACTAATCCTTTTGGCTCAGGAAAATGAGTGGTAGTAATCATAATAAATAATGGGTCATCAAAACTTAAAATAGTCGATTCCAGGTTGACAGCTTCCTTAAAGTCAGTATCACTCAATAAATCATGATACCAAATATCCCTCAACGGCTTCATATGAACCTTTTTTGGAATTCGCTCTACAACCACCACATGTTTTGGCTGATGCTCAGACTTTTTCAACGCCGCATCGACCTTAGTTTTAATATCGAGTTCATTGCCTGTTAGGCTATAATTAGCTGTTACTATTAGGCTCGCTCTGCAGTCATCTATCCTTTCAGCAAGTGCATCGGCTGAATAACTGAAATGAAAAAAAGCGTGTATTGCACCTATTCTCACGCAAGCAAGCATAACAATAATAGCCTCTGGAATATTCGGAATGTATATTAAAACTTTATCCCCTTTTTTTACTCCAAGTTTTTTAAATGCGTATGCAAGTTTAGATGCCTCAAATGAAAGAGATTGATATGTATATATTTTCTCTGTATAATCAGACCCTCTCCAAATAATAGCTGCCTTATTTTTATTTTTAGTATTTAAATGTTTTTCAATAACATTATAAAAAGGATTAAACTTTCCACCCTTAAAAAACTGATATCTTGGAACCTTAGTATATTCAAACACCTCTCTATAAGGCTCTATCCACTCTAAAAAATTCTTACCAACATAGTCAGCGACTTCCATGTAAGGCTTTTCCATTAATTCTTGAATCTCTTCCGGTTGTAAGAAATCTCTTTTATAGTTTTTGTTTGCCTTAGTTATGCTTTCATAAATCATACCGTATACCTCTTTTGAAATTATCAGATGCAACATAATGTATTAATCATTCATATTTATAATAGCACATAGGCTAAAAAAACAACAGAAAAATTTTCATAATTAAAATTAATCAAAATTATAATAAAAAAATGTTATACTTTTAATTTTTTTATTTAGCTATTTATATAACAATGTATTGAAAAAATACTAAAAAAAATACTATTATAACAATATGTTACTCACTTTAGTATACTGTATACAGTACACTGTATACTTTATGTTTACTAAACTACAATTTTATTAAAATTTAATTATTGACAGCAATAAAACATTATTATATTAATAAAACAACTCAGGGGGTTTAAAATATAATTTTTCACCTTGGAAGCAAAAAGTAAGGAGGTGATAAAACAAATAGGTCGGCAGGTGCTTTAAGGTAACTTGTTTGTTTTTTTAATAATTTTTAGAGAGGTGTTTTTATGGTCGATAAGGAAAGGCTCGAAGCCTACTGGAAAAAAAACTTAGGTCTAATTCGAAACATTTTAATCATCTGGTTTATATTTGGATATGTTTTAACTATCCTTTTTGTTGAACCGCTGAACAATATTAAGTTAGGCGGTACCCCTCTTGGATTTTGGTTTGCTCATCAAGGCTCAATTTATGTTTTCGTAGCACTGATTTTTATCTACGCAAAACTTATTGGAAAAATTGACAAAGAATTCGACGTAGAAGAAGATTAAGGAGGGGACAATATGAGTTTACAACTTACAACGTATATAATTGTCGGTTTAACATTTGCACTTTACATCGGTATTGCTATCTGGTCAAGAGCAGGCAGCACTAAAGAGTTTTATGTAGCAGGCGGTGGAGTTCACCCAATACTTAACGGTATGGCAACCGGTGCAGACTGGATGTCAGCAGCCTCTTTCATATCTATGGCAGGTCTTATCGCTTTCATGGGGTACGGCGGTGCAGTATTCTTGCTTGGTTGGACAGGCGGTTACGTTTTACTTGCTCTTTTACTCGCTCCTTATTTAAGAAAGTTTGGTAAATATACCGTGCCTGAATTTTTTAAGACAAGATATTATTCTGACGG
This sequence comes from Deferrivibrio essentukiensis, assembly GCF_020480685.1. Lineage (NCBI taxonomy): Bacteria > Pseudomonadati > Deferribacterota > Deferribacteres > Deferribacterales > Deferrivibrionaceae > Deferrivibrio > Deferrivibrio essentukiensis. The sequence goes on along the minus strand of NZ_JAJAFU010000011.1, from coordinate 30,395 downwards.
CGCGGCAATAGTTGCTGTTATATGTCTTCTTATAGCTTCAACTACTTACATTATTGGTCAGATGACCGGTGTTGGTGTTGCATTTTCAAGATTCTTGGGAGTTTCCAACAATCTTGGTGTTTTAATCGGTATGGCTATAGTTTTTGTATATGCTGTTTTTGGCGGAATGAAAGGTATTACTTATACTCAGGTTGCTCAGTATTGTGTTTTAACATTAGCTTACACTATTCCGGCAATTTTCATATCTTTACATTTGACAGGTAACCCTATTCCTCAATTTGGTCTTAGCTCAGGCTTTCAAGGTTCTGACATGTATCTCCTTGAAAAACTTGACCACATTGTAAAAGATCTTGGTTTTGCTTCATATATCGCAACTCCGAGATTAAGCAAACTTAATATGTTTGTTTACACATTATCACTGATGATAGGTACAGCAGGTCTTCCACACGTTATTATTAGATTTTTTACAGTGCCAAAGGTAAAAGATGCAAGAAGCTCAGCTGGTTGGGCGCTTGTATTCATCGCTATCGTTTATACTACAGCCCCTTCAGTTGCTGCTATGGCAAGATTAAATCTTCATGCAACAGTTAACAAGGCAGTACTTAAAGGTGGTGACGTATTTGCACCTGAAGCAAGTATCAAATTTGAAGAGCGCCCAAAATGGATGCAGCGCTGGGAAGTTACAGGGTTGTTAAAATTTAATGACAAAAATGGCGATGGCCGTATTCAATACTACAATGACAAATCTAAAAATAAAGATTTCTTAGCCAAAGCTGAGGCAGCAGGTTGGAAAGGAAATGAATTATATGTTAATAACGATATTATGGTTCTTGCAAACCCTGAAATCGCAAAACTTCCAAACTGGGTAATCGGACTTGTCGCTGCAGGTGGTCTTGCTGCTGCTCTTTCAACAGCTGCTGGTTTACTACTTGCTATATCGTCAGCAATCTCACACGACCTCTTGAAAAATATGTTTATGAGAGACCTGTCTGAAAAAGGTGAGCTTATGGCCGGTAGAATAGCAATGGCCTGTGCTATCGTAGTTGCAGGATATCTTGGTATGAACCCACCTGACTTTGCAGCAGGTACGGTTGCAATAGCTTTTGGTCTTGCAGCAAGCTCAATCTTTCCTGCTCTTATGATGGGAATTTTCAGTAAAACTATGAACAGACAAGGCGCTATCGCAGGTATGATTGCAGGTATTGGTATTACAATGCTCTACGTTTTTGCACATAAAGGTATCTTCTTTATCAAAGGAACTGAATTTTTAGGGCTTTTCGGCGGTAAACAAAATTTCTTCTTCGGAATAGAGCCAAATGCTTTTGGAACAATCGGTGCAATAGTTAACTTTATAGTAGCTTTTGCAGTTAAAAACATGACTGCACCTGTTCCACACGATATAGCTGAAATGGTAGAAAGCGTTCGCTATCCAAAGGGTGCCGGTGCTGCAGCTGCAGATCACTAAAATATTTACTACATTGCCTTAGGCCTCCGACAGGAGGCCTTTTTTATAATTTAAATAGCTATTTTAGTTTGATTTTAGAATATCTTTGTTATAATAACATATGTGAGGTGTATATGGACAACTTAATTATCGATACAAACATTGCAGTTACTTGGATTTTATTTATTGCCCTTTTCCCTCTGGCATTTATTTGGTTTAAAAATGCTTATACTGTCTTTATTAAAAAGGATTATTCAAAAGTTGCACTTAAACGCGGGGAGCCACCAAAAAATCCTAAAAAGTGGGCACCTTTTGTTGGAATTTTAAATTTATGCGCTGGTATTGCAATCGTATGGGCAATTGCTGGTGTCTTATTCTTTGCCTACCCTTATCAGCAGTGGACAGGTATTGCAGGGGTCACTATTTGGTTTAAAATATTTGGAGAATATATTATCAAAACGCAGGCACACCCATTTTTTAAAACAAAAAAAAGTTAGGGCAACCCTATGAAAAACATACTTAATTACCTTAGGTCTGTTGAGCCTTTTAATGTAATATCAGACGAAAATTATAAATTACTTGATGATAAATGTCTAATACACTCTTACGAAGAGAATACATTAATTTTTTCTCAAAAGGATAAACCCACCGGATACCTGTATTTCATAAATAATGGACTTGTTGAAATAATATCCGAAACAGATGAAGGGGTTGAGATAACAGTTGATTATAGAAGAAACGGTGACTTTTTTGGCTGGACACCTATCTTTACGGATGGCGGTTATTCTGCCGGAGCCAGAACTGCAGAAAAAACAGAATGTCTTTTAATCCCAAAAGATTTAATACTTGAGTTAGCAAGAACATATCCTGAAATAACAAGATTTTTCAGCAAAGCTGTTTTCTCTAAAATTAGAAAACTGTACCAAGATGTGGTTAAATCCCAATCAACTGACCCTATTCTGCAAATCGAAGCATACCCTTTTCAAAAGCAGGTAAGTGAAATCATGTCATCTCCTGCCGAAACATGTCCAGAAAATATTTCAGTTGGAGAAGTTGCCAAAATACTTACTATAAAAGGGATAGGATCGGTCTTGGTCTGTGATGAAACTCAAAACCTAAAAGGGATTATTACAGAAAGAGACCTTGTAACTAAAGTCTTGGCAAGAGACATTGGGCAATGTTTAAGAGATTTAAAAGCCAAGGATATAATGACTCCAAATCCTTTTTCCGTAACGCCTGACACTTATATGTACGAAGCTGCAAGCTTTATGCTTAGCCACAATATTAGACATCTACCTGTATTAGATAACAACAGTATCGCAGGAATTGTAACTATCAGAGATTTAATGCGCTTTAGAAGTCAAAAAACTGTGCTACTGATAGGCAAGACTAAAGAAGCAGAATCAATTGATGAGCTAAAAGCAATTAAATCAGAAATAGCAACCGTTGCCAAAGTGCTATTAATGGAAAACAGGTCTCATATTGAAACAATGGAAATAATATCATACATTCACCACAACATTATACGCAGATGTTTTGAAATTATTTTAAATGAGTCAATTAAAAGTGGGTGCAAGCTTCCAGATATAAAATATTCATTTATAATTATGGGGAGCGGCGGTAGACGTGAAATGCTTCTCGGCCCTGATCAGGATAATGGAATTATTTTTGAGGACTACCCGGATGAAATGGAGGCAGAAGTAAGTAATTTTTTTATTCCATTTACTGAAAAATTAGTTCAGGCTCTGGATGAAGTAGGCTATCCTCTTTGCAATGGAAAGGTTATGGCAAATAATCCTATATGGAGAGGTAAGCTGTCTGACTGGAAAAAGCGTGTCAGCAAATGGATAAATGTACCTGAGCCTCAAAGGGTAAGGTTCTCTACCATTTTCTTTGACCTTTATTCGTTAATTGGTGACAATAAACTATGCAATGAACTAAAAGACCATATTTTCTCTGAAATTAAGCGTAATCTTCTTTTTCTATATCAAATGATGGAGTTAGACTATAAACACAAAGTCCCCCTTGGCCTTCTAAACAGATTTATAACCTCAAGTGAGGAAGAGCATAAAGGAGAACTTTCTGTTAAAGAGAATGGCAGTATATTTATAGTAGATTGTATTAGGATGTATTGCCTCGAACATGGAATACCATCACAAAACACAATGGAACGGCTTGATAAACTTCACGCAATAAATATTTTCAACTCAACTACTGTAGATCACATTAAGGCTGCTTTTGAATTTTTTACTTATATAAGATTAAAGAATGAGCTAATACTTATTGGTGAAAACAAAAAACCAAGCCACTACCTTGACCCGTACACTCTTCCTAAAGACGAACAGGAGGCGTTAAAAGAGGCTTTTAAAGTAGCAGATAAACTTCAAGATAGCACAAGGAGACACTTTGCAAGAATTGTCGGGCTATAAACTCAATTTTATCACAACTAATACTTTACAATTTTGAAATATTGTTATATTTAAAACACAATATAAACATTATTTATTGAAGGGAGTACAGAAATGAAAGTAAAAGAGATTATGACAAAGAATGTTATCTCAATCAGAGATACCCTACCAATTAAAGATGCCGTTATTATTCTAAGGAGAAATAAAATATCAGGAGCTCCTGTATTGAATGAAAACGATAATGTTGTTGGTGTTTTTAGCGAGTCAAATATTTTGGACAAACTTCCGGATATTCTGGAAGAAGCTGATAAGATACCAATGATAGATGTTCAAGAATTAACTTCCCCCTCGGTTTCCACTGTAATGGGGAAACCACCAATTGTTGTCAGCAGCGATGAAGATATTAGAAATGTTGCAAAAATATTTCTGGAAAAATATATTCACCGCGTGCCTGTTGTTGATGATGGTAAACTTGTGGGGATAATTTCTCTTGGCGATGTTTTAAAGGCCTTTAGTGAGGTAAAATTATGCTAAATCTTTACGAATCTCTTAATAATTTTTTAAAACTTCAAACCATACCGGTCGGAGTAAACTTACTTAAAGATATTCCTGAAATAAAGGTAAGGCTAAAAAACAGAAAAATAACTGTTTGTCAACAAATAGCATATTCAAGATATTACGGATGGTCAACTATGATAACAAAAGAAGATAGCTTTTGTGTCCTTGGAGCATCATGCACAGGCTTGATAAAACCTCCTAAAAGAGTATTGGATGGAGAAGTTAATTGCAACATATACCAAAAAAATATCGACTCAGCAAAAAAGATGCAGGAAAGTATGCCTCGTGTTCCTGAAAATATAAAATCAGTACTAACCTACCCTATTAATAGACCAATTGAAAGTATTATACCTGATGTAGTAGTTTTTTATTGCAATACCGCTCAAGCAATGAGAATGGTGCAGGCATTTTTATATGAAAAAGGGGGAGAATTTAATTTTAATTCTTCAGGCGATGCAGGGGTATGCTCAAGAGCAGTTGCTGAAAGCTATATCAAAAGCAAACCGGTAATTGAAATCCCTTGCCTTGGCGACAGAAGATTTGCTATGGCTCAAGACTTTGAGGTAGCTGTGGGATTTCCATACAGTATGAAAGATGAAGTAATTAAAGGGCTCGAAAGTACACACAAAGCCGGAATAAGATACCCTATACCATTTCAGATACCTGATTTATGTGATTTACCAAAAACATACACCACTCTACCGGAGGACTTAGATTAAATCTCATTGCGCCTGAGCTTATTAGAATAAATATGTGCAAGCCTTGTAGGCTCAGGTAACTTGTATTTGCCGACGTATTTCATAATAACTGCCAAAGATGAATTTATATCGATTAAATTTCCGGGAGACACAAAAACTGGATTGCACCCTACTTTTGTCCTTAATACAATGCCCACAGTTTTACCTTTATATTGCAGTATTGAATATCCCCCTTTTTTATCAGGAGGAGCCACAAAGTCACCTACAAGTTTATTTTTAGCACATCCAATTGTAGGAATTTTTAAAACTATTCCTAAATGACTTGCAAGTCCAAGCCCTCTGGGATGAGCAGTCCCTTGAGCATCACAAATAATAATATCCGGAATGTTTTTCATTTTTTTAAATGTATTGACAATCAAAGGCAATTCTCTAAATGAAAGTAACCCTGGGATATAAGGTAGTTTAACCTCCATTTTATGAAATCCAACCTCAATAATATTAAACTTGTTATCTAAAATAACTACGGAGCAAAACCCTATGTTAGAGTTTTTATTAAAAGAAACATCAACCCCAGCAACAAGTTTAATATCATTTTCATATGGACAAATAACGAGTTTTTCTGCTAATCTTTTCTGTAGCTTAATTAAGTGTTCATACATACAAGCTTTATATGTTAAAACCAAAAAAATTGTAAGGATTTTATATGAAAATAGGTTTGGCTTTAGGCAGCGGTGCTGCCAGGGGACTTGCTCACGTAGGAATACTAAAAGCATTCGAAGAGGAAGGGGTCAAACCCTACGCTATAACAGGAAGTAGTATGGGTGCCTTGATTGGCGGTATTTATGCCTCAGGATATCCCATTGAAAAAATTGAGGAATTTATACTAAATCTTGATTTTGGTGTTTTTAAAAACATTGTAGATTTTAAATTGTCAAGGGCAGGAATTGTAGACGGAAAGAAAATAGAAGATTTCTTAGATTCTGTTGTAAACGAAAAGGAGATTAGTAATCTAAAGATAAAATTTGCATGTGTAGCTACAGACTCATTAACAGGGCTTGAAGTTATCTTTAACAAAGGGGATATAATAAAAGCCATAAGGGCAAGCATATCATTTCCGGGAGTTTTTATCCCAGTATATTATGATGGGATGTTTTTAATAGACGGTGGTATAAAAAATCCCGTACCTGTTGACCTATTACCGGATGAATGCAATATAAAAATTGCGGTAGATGTAGGCCCATTTGTAGTAAAAGACAAGCTTATAAAAAAATATTTTAAAAACCATCAAACCAAGCCACAAAAAAGTGTCAATGAATCGTTCAATACATTAATAAAACAAATATTTAATTTTAACAATGATGACACTATAAAGTATCCTTCAATGCTTGAAACTTTGGTACAAACAATTGCCATAATGCAAGAAAGTATATATGAATACAAAATTAAATCTCAAAAAAACGTAATCGAAGTCAAACCTGACCTTGACGATTACAAACTAACTGACTTCACTAAGGCTAAGGAAATCCTCGAAATAGGATACAACGAAGGAAAGAAAATTTTAAGGGAGGTAAAACTTGGATAACAAAAAGATTGCGTATGCGGGGATAACAACCGCACTAATGATTGTCAGCACATTTATAAAAATCCCGTTTCAGCCAGTGCCAATAACACTGCAGCCTTTTATCGTACTTTTAATACCAATGATTTTTGGAGTAAAGATATCCGTGATAGGTATATTTTTATACCTTATCTTAGGCTTGCTTGGGCTACCTGTATTTGCAAATGGAGGCGGTTTGTCATACTTTTTGCAACCGACATTTGGCTATTTAGTCGGTTTTTTATTTGCGGCAATACCTATTGGGCTTTTAGCACAAAAGATTGAAGGCTTTAAGGGGAAATTTATCGGTGGACTTATCGGTCTTCTTTTAATATATATCCTTGGAGTATTATATTTATATTACAATATAAATTTTATTCAAAACAAAACTTTTACCCTGTCTACTGCTTTGAAAGTCGGATTCATTTTGCCATTCGGATTTGATTTCATAAAACTGATAATAGCTTGTATAGTAAGCAATAAAATTAACTTTTATAGATAAAAAAAGGAGTGCAGTTTTCATTGAAACTGCACTCCCAACAATTTATTTCAAGCTATAAATTAGTTACACAACTTATCTCTATTAGCTTTCTTATATTCTGCATCTACAACAGCGATTGCAGCCAAATTTACTATCTCATCTACATCACTGCCTCTTTGAAGTACATGAACAGAGTGACAGAAACCCTGTAAAATAGGCCCTATTGCTGTACCATTTCCTAACCTATAAAGCAATTTGTATGCAATATTACCAGCCTCGAGGTTTGGGAACACTAATACATTAGCATCACCTTTTATTGCAGAAAATGGAAATGCTTCTTCAGCTATAGGTGGATATGTTGCAGTATCAGCTTGCATATCACCATCTATAATCAGTTCAGGCCTTTTCTCTTTAACTAATTGCATTGCTTCAGCAACTTTCACTGTCCTTGGTATCTTAACACTACCAAAGTTTGTAAATGAAAGCATTGCAATCTTAGGCTCAATATCAAACTTTTTACAAGTTTCAGCAGATTGGATAGCAATCTGTGAAAGTGCCTCAGCATCAGGGTCAATATTAACCGTAGTGTCGGCACATAAAACCAATCTATCTTTAAATACCATAAAGTATGCACCAGAAGGAACTTTATAACCTTTCTTAAGAGGAACAGTTTCAAGAAGCGGCTTGACAGAATCCCCATAACTTCTTGAGTAGCCGGTTAAAAGACAATCTGCGTCACCATTAAGAACCATCATAGAGCCATAATAATTAAAAATCTTAACAAGCCTTCTTTCTGCCTCAATATATGTCATCCCTTTTCTTTGTCTTAGTTTAAATAAGTAGTCAGCATATTCAGATAGTTTATTAGATTTCTCCGGATTAATTATTTCTATCCCTTCAAGGTTGATATTATGCTTTTCTGCCTTACTTTTTATGACTTCTTCATTTCCAAGAAGTATAGGAGTACCGATACCTTCTTCAACAATTTTCTGTGCGGCAATAAGCACCTTATCATATTCCCCTTCAGGCATAACAATTCTCTTTGGAGTTTCTTTTGCCCTATTGATAATCTGTCTTGTAAACTCTTTAGCAACAGAAAGCCTTGATTCAAGATAAGATCTGTAAGCATCCCAATCAGTTATAGTAATTCTTGCCACACCTGAATCAATTGCTGCCTTAGCAACAGCAGGTGCGACTCTTGTTAATGCTCTAGGATCAAAAGGCTTTGGTATAATATAATCTTTTCCAAATTCTATTTTTTTCAAACCATAGGCTTTACATACAGACTCAGGCACCTCTTCTTTAGCCAAATCATCCAACGCTTTTACCGCAGCAATTTTCATCTCTTCATTAATTTTCCTTGCCCTTACATCAAGTGCACCTCTAAAAATAAAAGGGAATCCCAAAACGTTGTTAACCTGATTTGGATAATCTGAGCGGCCTGTACCCATTATTGCATCCCCTCTCACCTCAGCCACCTCTTCAGGAGTAATCTCTGGGTCAGGGTTTGCCATAGCTAAAATAATTGGGTTTCTTGCCATAGACTGGACCATCTTTTTAGTAACTGCACCCTTAACAGAAAGGCCCAAAAATATATCTGCCCCTTCCATAGCTTCTTCAAGGGTCCTTAAATCCGTATCTATAGCAAAATACTCTTTATACTTATTCATACCTTCTGTTCTACCTTTGTATATAACACCTTTGGTATCACAGAAAATTAAATTTTCTTTTTTTACACCTAAGCTGACAATCAGCTTTCCAATAGCAATCCCTGAAGCACCAGCACCATTAATTACAACTTTTACCTTATCAATTTTTTTATCTACCAACTCAAGAGCATTAAGAATTGCGGCAGCAGCAATTATTGCCGTACCATGCTGGTCGTCATGAAATACTGGAATATTAAGCCTTTCAACCAAAGTTTCCTCTATGTAAAAACAGTCAGGTGCCTTAATATCTTCTAGATTAATCCCGCCAAAAGTTGGTTCAAGAAGCTCACAAGCTTTGATAATATCATCAGGGTTTTGAGAGTTAAGCTCTATATCAAATACATCCACATCTGCAAAACGCTTAAAAAGTACGCCTTTCCCCTCCATCACCGGTTTGCCAGCTAGAGGTCCAATATTACCGAGACCTAATACTGCAGTACCATTTGACACAACTGCTACCAGGTTACCTTTAGCAGTATACTCAAAAGCCAAGTCAGGATCTCTTTCTATTTCCAAACAGGGGTGAGCCACGCCAGGACTGTAAGCCAAAGATAAATCTTTTTGGGTAAAACAAGGTTTAGTAGCTACAACTTCTATTTTACCTTTTCGCCCCATTGAGTGATATAAGAGTGCATCCTCTTTAGTAAGTTTTGGTTTGTTTGACATTGTTATCCTCCATTTTTTTGCATTAAGATAATAAACTATAAATCAACTTTAATCTGATGTAAACAGAAAATATAAACAAAACCTAAAATGTAAGTTCATTAAACATTGAATAGATAATATCTATACAAACCATTTTATTATTGAAAATATAAAATTTAATACTTTTCATTACTTAACCAATACTTCAATTAAAATACGTATAATAGGTTTTACTAATACATTAAATTATTATAAACAATAATTATATTGTTACATAAAATATATGTAACATAATATGGATTGAAAAATAAAATAAGCTTATTTTTCAACATTTTTATTTTTTATATATTTTTACTATCAAAAACCAATAATTTAACACTCTTGGCCACCATTGTTTAAAATAACTGTATAATTTTGTAAATCAAAACAAATTTAACATAGTTTAACCAATAACATTACTTTATTTAAAGTTAAATTTTTCAAAAACCAAAGGATAAAAACCTATGAATAACTATTCACTAGAAATTTAATAAATTATAAATGTCATTTTAATATTTAAATTTAGGCAAAATTATGCTAACCATTCCACCTAAAAAAATTAAGGGGAAACTATGTTGGAAAAGTTTTTCAAATTAAAAGAAAACAATACTGACGTTAAAACTGAAATCATTGCAGGGATAACAACATTTATGACTATGGCTTATATTATATTTGTAAACCCTGCTATACTATCCAAAACAGGAATGGATTTCGGTGCAGTAATGATGGCAACGGTGTTGGCTTCAGGATTTACTTCCATCCTAATGGGGCTTTTGGTAAATTATCCTTTTGCACTTGCACCCGGAATGGGACTAAATGCATACTTTACTTACACAGTAGTTATGCAAATGGGATACCCTTGGCAAACAGCTTTGGGTGCTGTATTTATTTCAGGGGTAATCTTTTTAGCGCTAACATTTGCAAGGATAAGACAGATAATCGTTTATGCCATACCTGAAAACATTAAAATTGCAACAGCAGGCGGTATAGGCTTATTTATCACACTTATCGGAATGGAAGAGTCTAAAATAATCATAGACAATCCGGCTACATTAGTTTCATTAGGCGACATTATGAGCCCTGTGCCGCTTATGACACTTCTTGGTGTAATAATAATAGGAGCACTAATGGCACGCAAAGTAAAAGGCTCCATTTTGATAGGTATGCTGATAATATGGGTAATAGGGCTAATATTTGGACTTAGCACATTTAAAGGGATAGTAGGCACACCTCCCGATATTTCTCCTGTATTTCTTCAATTAGACATAAGGGGTGCTCTTGATATAGGCATTTTCGGAATAATCTTCGCTTTTTTATTTGTCGACCTTTTTGACACTACAGGGACACTCGTTGGGATAGCAAAACAAGGTGGCTTTATAAAAGAAAATAATGAATTCCCACGAGTAAACAGAGCTCTTACTGTCGATTCAATCGGTACAGTCGCAGGAAGTATGTTAGGGACATCAACAGTAACAACATACATTGAAAGTGCATCAGGTATTGCCGCCGGGGGTAAAACGGGGCTTACCGCCGTGGTTACCGGAATATTATTTTTACTGTCAATGTTTATCTCTCCTCTTGCCGAATCTATCCCTGTATTTGCAACAGCCCCTGCACTTATAATTGTGGGTGTGTTAATGTTAAAATCTGTAACTACAATTGATTGGAATGACTTCACTGAAAGCCTCCCCGCATTTATAGTGATAGTATCAATGCCTTTCACCTACAGTATTGCAACGGGGATATCATTAGGCTTTATATTTTACCCTATAATAAAACTCCTTGCTGGAAGACATAAGGAGGTCAGTATCCCTGTCTGGATATTGGCTATTCTATTCATTTTAAGATTTATATACCTTGGTGGAAATTAAGTAAAAAAGTAGGGGCAGATAAACTGCCCCTTTCTTATTTCAGTAATTCTTTTATAGATTTTGCAACACTTTCAGGATCAATTTTGAGAAGTTTAAAGATTTCTTCTGGTTTGCCTGAGTATGCATAATTTGTAGGTCCAAAAGTTTTCAACTTAAATGATATACCGCTTTCCATAGCTAATAAAGACAACGTAGCTGCAATTCCACTGTTTGACAAATGGTCCTCATAAGTAAAAGCAAAACCACTATCTAAATATTTTTTAATCTCAAAAATATCAAAACTGAGAGGGGAAGCAATATTTATAACTGCAAGTTCAATTCCGTCTTTCAAGAGCAGCTCTCTTACTTTTAGTGCATAAGATGTCATTGTACCGTATGTAATGAGAGGATATTTACCATCTCTTATAATATCTATTTTGCCATAACTATATTCATAATCTTCATCAAAATATACGCTACCATCCTCTTTCGTAATCACCGGAAGCTTTGACCTGCCCATAGCTACAAGATAATTACCGTATTCACCCACAGCATACCTTACCAACCTGTCAGTCTGATTAGGGTCAGCAGGCACCAAAACCTTAAAATTAGGAATATTTCTCATAGCCCCTACATAATCTACACACTGATGAGTTTTGCCATCTTCCCCAACATCAATACCAACATGCGTAGTAACTACTTTTAAATTACCATCATTTATATCTGTAAGTCTTTGTTGATTATAAGTTTCATCTACGCCAAAAACTCCAAAATCCGCAAACACAGAAACAACTCCATTAACACTTGCAGCACCAGCAGCAACAGCAGTATGATGCTCTTGAATACCGGATTGAACAAATCTTTCGGGAAATTCTTTCATTACTTTATCAAGCTTTACTGAGCCAGCCAAATCACAGTCAAATGTAACTATCGGAGTCAGTGATTTATCTGTAACAGAAAGATGCACTAAATCTGCAATAGCGTTACCAAAAGCTGATCTGTTATCTGTTTTAGTATCCGCTGAATACACTTTCGGCATACCCTTGCTTACTTTTACACTGTTTCTAAAGATACTATGTTCATCTTTATTATATACAAACCCTTTTCTTTTCTCTTCATACTTTTCAATATCGTTTTCAATACCTAGCTCTTTTAAAGCATCGGACAACTGCTCTTTTGACAAAGGTTTACCGTGGTAGTCAGCAATATTTTCCATAAAAGAGACACCTTTGCCCATTACTGTATTTGCCAAAATCATAACCGGTCTGTCTATAGTTTGAGCCTTAGAAAAAGCATCGTAAATTTCATCAAAATTATGCCCATCAATCTCAAGGACTACCCATCCATCAGCAACATATTCATCTTTTATATTTTGTGGCATTACATTGCCAATATCACCGCTAATCTGAAGCCTGTTATAATCAACAACCGCTGTAATATTTTTTAGATTGTATTTGACAGCAAACCTTCTTGCCTCACTGATTTGACCTTTTTGTTGCTCACCATCCCCCATAAATACGTATATATTATAATCAAGATTATTTGCTCTTCCTGAAATAGCCATACCGCAAGCAGCTGAAAGCCCTTGCCCTAAATTACCTGTAGTCCACTCAACCCCTTTGACCATCCTTTCAATATGCCCTTCATAAATACTTCCTGCAAGCCTGAAATAAGCAATAGCATCATCAATATTAAAAAAACCGTTTCTACCAAGTGCAGAGTACACACCAGGAGAAGTGTGCCCGTGAGATACGACAACTCTATCCCTATCAAGAGAATTCACATTATCAGGGCTAATATTGGCAAATTTGTAAACAGTAAGATACAAATCGATAGATGACATTGAACCGCCGGGGTGGCCGCTTGCAGCAAGTGTTGTCATTTTTAAAATATCGCCCCTGCAAGTAGTAGCCAAACTTTCAAGATATTTCTTGTCTTCTGCGCTTAATTTACCACCAAAACCTTTATTATTCATAATTTCCCCTTGTTTTTTTGGCGAACTATACATTAAAAACACCCCAAGGTCAATATTTGTTAACCTTTGAAAGTATTAAACAGACAGGAATAAAAATAACACCTAATAGAATTGTGAAACTAATTAATATCAATAAACATCATCGTGCTTTCCTATATCAATAGGGATAATTGTCTTATCCTGAATAATAAAATGTAAAATAATTCTATATTCCAAGTTTATAGAAACAGAATAAAAATCTTTCAGATTACCTTTTAATTTATGAAGTCTCAAAGATGGGTGGTATGGATTGCTCTTCAAAAGATAAAGTATCTTTTTGTACCTATCTACTAATTCTGGGTGTTTCTTAAAAAACTTGACTGCACACTTTTCGTAAGACTCTGTAAAAATTATTTCATACATTACTTGGAAATATTCTCCAGATGGTTTTCAATATCAGAATGAAATTTTTTATTTTCAATATCTTTTAAAGCTTTTTGATACGCAAGCTCTATCTCGCTTTCCCTAAGCTTTTCGTATCTTTCGATATCCATAATTACATACTTATTTTTACCTCTAAAGCTTACAATAATTTCATCAAACTTTTGAGCAAGCTCATTTATTAAGCTAATTCCTCTCTGTTTCAACTGATTTGCTGATATAATCACAACAGCCTCCCATTAATACTTTAAAAAGTACTTTTAATAGTACGATATACTATACTATTAAAATATCAAGCCTTTTTATATCAACTGTGAGTTAATCTGAATACTTTTAACAGTTTAATATAAATTCCCCTTGTTATTTTTTGTTGATAATATAATAAATGTAGTATGTTAGAAACCACAATAGATACAATTTTGAGCAAAGAGATAAAAGTTTGTCAGCCCAAAAATGGCTTTAGATTTTCCCTTGATTCAGTGTTACTTGCAAGATTTGTTTCTAAGAAAAAAGCAAAATATATTATCGATATCGGCTCAGGTAGCGGAGTAATCGCCTTATTGTTGCATAAGCTTTACAATTTTACAAATATTGATGCACTTGAATACCAGGAAAGTATGTATCATTGCCTCAATGAAACGATAAAGCTAAACTCATGCGAAAATATAATACAACCTATAAATATTGACTTAAAACAGTATAAACCTAAAAATAAATATAACATTATGGTATCAAATCCACCATACCGCAAAAGCAGCAGCGGGCGAGTATGCAACGCACATGAGGAAAATATTGCAAGATTTGATGATGAGCTTGGGATAATAGATATTTTTAAATTTGCCAAAAGTTATCTTGAAAATTTGGGAAGCCTATATATATCTTATGATGCTGATTTGACAGAAGAGCTTTTGGGAAATTCAAGAAAATATAATTTAGAGCCAAAAAGACTACGTTTTTTTCACCCGGACATAAATAAGCCTGCACGTCTTGTCTTTATAGAATTTAAAAAGGCATCAAGTGTTGAAATGATTGTAGAGCCGCCTATATTTCAAAAAATAAACGGGCAAAAAAATGATAAATTTGATATACTTTTTACAGAGGAGGCGAAAATATGAAAGCGATGGCGTATGTAAGCATTACCCCCCTTGATAAAGGCGAAAGTGTATCTCAATACGTATCAAAAGCTGTCAAAGTGATAAAAGAGAGCGGGCTTGAGTGGCAGCTTACTCCTATGGGGACCATTGTGGCAGGGGAAACCACAAAAGAGGTACTTAATGTAATCAACGATGCTGTTGAAGCACTTGAAGATTGCAACAGAATCTCTATTTCGATTAAAATTGATTACAGAAAAAACAGAGAGGGGAAATTGACTGATAAAGTTGACTCCGTAATGAAAAAATTATGAAAATATTAATTATCGAAGACGACACTATATTAGCAGAGTCTTTGAAGGATTATCTGCAAGATTTTTTTAGTGTCGATATCTGCTTTCCTGTGGATGAAAGCTTGTACTATCAACTGGAAAAATATGACATAATTCTGCTTGACTTGATGCTAAAAGATAAAAAAGGGGAGCATATCCTTAAAAATATCAGAAAGAAAAATATTAATATACCCGTAATAATAATTACCGCAAAAGATGACATAGCTTCAAAAGAGGTATGTTTTAAAACGGGTGCTGATGATTATATCGTAAAGCCGTTTGACCCAAAAGAGCTGATTTTAAGGATTGAAGCTTTGGCTAAAAGGGTTTACTGCGAAGATTGTGTAACTATTGGTAATATCATAATAAATCTAAAAGAGAAAACGCTCTATAATGATGGCAAAGAAATCAATTTAACAAAAATAGAGTGGGAGCTTTTATCCCTTTTGCTAAAATATAAAGGGGAAGTTGTAGAATTTGATAAAATTCTTGCAAACGTGTGGGGAGATAAGCCTGTGGGCACAGAATCCGTAAGGACATACATTAAAAATTTGAGAAAAATACTACCTGAAGATTCAATAATCACTTATAAAGGAAGGGGTTATAAATTAAAAATTTAAGATTTGAGTTAAAATTTTTTATTTTCCTGATTATTGTAATATCTATCGGTCTTTCAATGATTAATATTATATTTATTCAGGCATTCAAGACTCAAGCTGAGGAAAATCTTAAAAGAGAGATTACCCTTTACCAAAAAATGATTCAAAATAAAATAAAAGTAAACCTTCCCGATTATATGAGAATCACTGACAAAAGCTTTGGACAAGAAAAGTATATACTATTTGAAATTAATAAGCCTAATTATTTTTATGTCAAATCCACATACATTAGAGATTTAGTAAAAGATAAACTTTTTTTGATGCTGTATTGGGACATGATAATAATATTATCAGTCGCCCTACTCTACTATCTCACAATCTACCGGGCTATTGACAGGGAAAAACAATACCTGAAAACTATAGAGACAGCTTTCCTCGTATTTTCTCACAAGCTTAGAAACTATCTTGCATCAGCCAAAATAAATCTTGAGCTGATAAAAAAAGGCAAACATGAGCCTGTTGAAAGGCTGATAACCTCACACCTTTTGCTTGAAAATAACCTCAACAACATATTAAAAATCACTGAAAAATTAAATACAAAATCTTTTCAAAAACAAAATCTTAATATTAGAGAAATTATAGAAACAATTATCCTTGAGCTTCAAATTTCAGACAAGTTTGATGTAAAAGTAAGAGGTAGAGATTTTTATGTAAAAGGGATAAAAAATGATGTCTACAATAGTCTTTATCTTATATTTGACAATATTAGAAGATACGGGCTTAAAAAAATATCTATAAAATTTGTCATGTTTAAAGGAAAAAAGTATGTTATAATTGTCAATGATATAAACCCTGACATAAAATCAGCCGGGCTTGGAGTAGGCCTAACTGTAGCTGAAAAGTTAATGCAAAAAAATGGCTTTAGATTAAGCTGGAAAGGTAATAAAAATTTTTGGGTGAAAATTAAATTTTAAATTTTCACGATTTTTTTATGGAAGGATTGTATAATAGAATTAAAGAGGTGAATTATGATAAGAATACTGATATTTCTTTTTGCATTATTTTATTCTATACATCTAAATGCATTTGATAATCTTCTCATTAGAGGAACTGTAATAGAAAAAGGTAATAAATATATTGTCGTACAACCTAATAATAGAAATTGCAACAAACAAGTAAAGATATATTCAAATGATTTAAATTTTATAAATAACTTACAACCTGGCAATAGTATATCTGTTTTAGTAGAAGAAAATCAATGCAAAGATGTCTTACACCATTTAAATTCAATGCCTTTGAGGTGATTAAATGAAAAAAGTAATATTTTATATTTTATTGTTCTCTTTATACTTTATACAAGCTCAAAAAGCAATCTCAGCAAATAGCTGTACAGACTATTCTTACATACCGGCAACATTTACTGCGTCTGTTCCTCCAACAGTTATGATTGCTTTAGATATTAGCGGCAGTATGAGTTGGTATGCATATTATGAAAACTATGACTCAAGTAAAAATTACGAAGGTTTATTTGACCCAAAAAAAGTTTACAAGTTTGTAAAAGTTAATAATAGTTATAAATGGATAGAAACAAATGTAACTCACTCTGGCTGTGATGAGAACTTATGGCAATATACTAATCCTGGTGTAAATACAATTGCCAGCGGTTCTTGTTTAAACTGGAACTATATGACACGTATTGACATTTTTCAGTGGGCAATGACTGGTGGTGTACCTGCAGAATGTCCAGGAGCAGTTGGTAATACTCAAAAGTGTGATCCTGAAATAGCTTGTACAGGAAACACATGTACTATTGAAAGTTATAATGGTATTAAAATAGAACTACCTTTGTATGATAACACAAGCCATCATGGCATTATGGATGCAGTCCTATATCAGCTTAAAGAAAAAGAAAATAGACCTAGAATAGGAATTATGTTTTTCGCAGGTAATGGTATTTCTAATAATGGAAGAAGCGTTTATGTTGGTGATTTTTTGACTGCAAATAGCACTGATACGTCATATCCTTATAAAAATTTAATAACTTCCATTAATACCGTTACAGTTAGTGGTAGTACCCCTTCAGGGCCTGCTATGTGGGATGTTTGGAATTATTACTTACAAAATGATGCTCAATATGGAGGATTAGACCCTGATAAAGGATCTGATAACTTAAATCATTTTAAAGATCCTTTGTGGATATGCAATAATGGAGATGGTAATGGATTGAAATGTCAATTTGCACCATGTTCTAGTAATTATGTAATACTTGCATCAGATGGACAATGGAATACTCCTTCAAATAATATTGATGACCTTGATATTAATGGCAATTCACCGGATCCAGTTGTTCCTGCACACAAGATGCATCTTGGTGGTATAAGAAACAAGGATAATATTTTTGTAAATATAGATGCAGTATATTCTTTTGGAATGTTTCTTGAAGGTACAGGTATAACTTCTTTGCAAAATGTGGCGATGTATGGTGCATTTGATAAAGATATTTCAGGTTCCGAGTGGCCAGGGGGAACATCAGACTACCCAGATAATAGTTGCCAAATGGATGATGCTGGTTATGGCAAAGGTAGCGCATGTGAAACTTTGCCCTCTTCTCACTCAGACTGGGATGCAATAGATAATTTAAATAGGACGTCAAGCCCAGATGGATTGCCAGATACTTTTTTTAGTGCAAAAAATGCTCTAGAATTAAAAGAACAATTAATAGCAATATTTGACGATATATTAAAAAGAGCAAATTCAGGTACTGCTATAGCAACGGTTTCTACAGAAAAGCGTGAAACTTCGATGCTTTATCAAGCTTATTATTATCCACAATTTGAAGATAATAATACTCAAATAAATTGGATTGGTGATATAAAAACTTACTTCATTGATGATAAGGATAATATAAGAGAGGATTCTAATGAAAATAATAAGTTAGAGTTAGCCACTGATAGTATTTTGATTTTTAAATTTTTAGACACACTTGGAGAAACGAGAGGATTTAAAATTGATGACAGTGACTCTGATCTTATCCCTGATTCATGTGATTTACCAAGCGGAGATGGATACAACCTTAAAAATCTAAATCCAATCTGGAGTGCTGCAAATGTATTAAAAGCAACAGATGCAAGTAATAGAAAAATAGCATTTAATAACAATTGTACAACTAATTGTGCATATACATTAACTAATAACTTTGTTACCACAGACTCTGATACGGTTAATTTGCTCTCAAATATTTGGAGTCTTAACACTTCAACATCAGAAAAATTAATAAACTTCATAAGGGGAATAGATTATTCTGACGTAAGAAGTAGAAACACCGGTAGCGGTGTATATAAATTGGGGGATATTATTAACTCCACCCCAGTTATTTTAAAGAATGAACAAGTCAATGCATACGATCTGATTTACAACGATAGTTCTTATCATACGTTTATTAACACCGATATAGTAAAAGAAAGAAAAAATGTCTTATTTGTCGGTGCTAATGATGGTATGGTTCACGCATTTGCTAGTGGTAAAATAAAAGATAGTAGTGATTCTAATTCTGTTGCTGAAGTTTACCCTGACAACAACACGAGCTTAGGCCAAGAGCTATGGGCTTTTATCCCTAAAAATGCGTTACCATATCTACAATGGTATTTTGAAGAAGGGAAAGCATGCCACGTACCTAAGGTTGATTACAGGTTTATGCTAATTGATGCTTCAATTGGTGATGAACAAGATAAAAAGGATTCTTGGAGGACAGTTTTAATCGGAATGATGGGGTTCGGTGGTAAAAAAATAATTACTGATAATACGTATAGCTCTTCTATATTTGCAATTGATGTTACAACACCTGAACAGCCAAAATTACTGTGGGAATACCAACTACCAGATAATACACTCACACTATCTTACCCTTCAATAATTAGACAGGGAGATAAAACATCTAAAGGAAGCTGGTATTTAGTAGTTGGTAGCGGGCCTTTAGATCCTGATGGAAAAAATTTTCTTAGTACATCAAACAGTGCTAAAATATACTTTATTAACCTAAAAACAGGTGAAAAAGTCTTAGATTTAAATGTCGCAAAAAATATTGCCATTAGTGATATAGATTCACTAGATGTTGACCATGATTATCAACCGGATGCTATAGTTTTTGGCACATATTCTTCTGCAGATGCAGACATCGGAGCTTTGTATGGAATATATTTAAAAGATAATAGTGGTGGGTACAAGGCTATTAACAGTGCATTAACTATAGAAAAAATAATTGATGTAGAAAGACCTATATTTGCTAAAGCTGCAAATACTATTGATGAAAACTATAAGCTATGGTTATACTTAAATACAGGGCGCTTTTTAACGAATGAAGATAAAATAGATAATTCAACTCAGTATATCATAGGCATAAAAGACAAAAATGATAAATGGAAGGATCCAACAAAGACTTTTACTATAACCTTTCCTAGCGACTTATACAATAGTACTGATACTAACGTAGAGTCTTCTATAAAAACTGTTAAGTGTTACTGTTTAGGAGTTGAGTGTGGGGATGCTGCCTATGACACTACCAATTTAGAATATTCATGCAGTAAGGGTTATCCTGTGGTAACAGAAACTACAAATGGTTTAATAACTGATAGTAATAATGGAGTATGTAATAACACTTCAATATCAAGCTGTGCCTATAATATAACAAACGGATGGTTTAGAGAGTTAAATAATGGTGAAAGAGCTTACTCTGAGCCATTTTTAGCTGGCGGTATACTAGATGTACTCTCTTTTAAACCAAAAGAAGATTTGTGTTCATATGGTGGAGATAGTTACTTAAATGCAATTTATTATAAAACTGGAACACCATATGATCAACCGATGTTTTTAGACTCTTCATCTGAAACCTCAACACTTAAAATTGATGACCCCAATAATCCGACTATAGGAATTGCAAGTAGAAAGTTGTTAGGTCCTGGAGCTCCTCCTATTGGTCAAGGAATTACGGCCTTACCTTCGGATAAGGATAAGTTTACCAAACTGATACAAACATCTGTCGGTGCTATAATAAAGCAAAAACAGCAAGCTGATGACACAAACAGTAAACTTATATTTAAAATATTGAGATAACCATGAAAAAGGCATTCACAGTAATAGAGCTACTGGTAACAATCTCCATACTCGCTATTTTACTTGGTATTGCTTCTGTGTCAGCCTCTCGTTACATAAATGCACAGGTTTTAAGTTCTGAAACTAACAAAGTAGTATCACTCTTAAATAGTGCTCGACAAGAATCTATCTTAAAGGGTGTAGAATATAACGGAATAGATAATTACTTATTGTATGGTCTTAAATTTTCAAATAAGCAGATAGAATTTTTTGAATATAACTCATCGAATTGGCCTCCACCTAATCCTCTAGACAACATCACCACTTTATCAACAACTAACTTTAAATCCGAACTAACAAATAGTTTTATAAATGGTTATGTAATATTTAATAAAAAAGGCTTCCCAAACAGCATTGGGGATATTACAATAAAATTAAAAGATAAATCTAAAGTAATTGGACTAAGTCTGGCAGGTAAACCATGGATAAAGTAGCTAATAATAAAGGATTTACAATAATTGAGTTACTTGTGGCACTAGTTATTTTTTCTATAGCTATGTTAGGGCTAATACCTGGAGTTATCAATGTAATAAAAATTAATAAAAAAAATGAAATAAGAGACAAAGCCACTAGATTATTGTCTCAGAAAAAATCTGAATTGTATCAACAATCATTTGATAACTTTAGTAGTATTAATAACTTTACAGCAACAATAAATTATGATAACCACACATTTGTTTATACATATTGGGTGGATAATGAGTCTGCCAGTTTAAAAAAAACCATTTTAAATCTTACCTATCAGGATCCATATTCTAAAGATAATAGAACAATTACTTCAATTATATACTTAAGGAAATAATATGAATGGTAAAGCTTTTACACTCGTTGAACTATTAATAGCAATTCTTTTAACAGCTATTATATCTTCTTCTGTTTATTTAACAATCAGTAGCCTATTTACTCACGAATCTAATCAATTAGAAAATGCTAAAACAAATATTGATACCAATATCACTTTTTTAAATATTGACAAACTGGTTAGATCAACTGGTTTTGGAATCGATAATAATATTAATAAGTTAATTTCAACAGACAACGACTCCCTAACTTTTAAAACACTTCTTGGAAATGACACAGAATCTGGTTCCTGGGAAGTTTGTCAAAGTAATGGCGTTAGAAATTCTACCTACCCTGCTGTCGTATTGGATGATAAAAAAAATAAAATAGGGGCACTAGACTCAGGTGAAGTTAATTGTATTCCGGGTACTTTAATTTTTAAGTGTAAAGATGATGGTAATTCATGTGGAAATCCCTACTATTATGAAATGGATATTCACTTAGGTGGGACTGCTGAAAGTAGCTGTGCGCCAGGAACAAAAAGTTTGCTATTAAATGATGGTAATACAAAAATATTAAGCTGTGTTGCAGACTTTAGATTTAAATATGATAGTAATAAAAATGTTCTTTATCTTGGTATAGTTGCCCAATCTGACAAAAAAAGAAAAAATACATTAAATAAAACATATACTTATAATATTGATTTTTCTGATAAGTCAATTGTTCTATCTCATATTACTGATGCTAATAAATATGACTGGAAAATTATTGAAAGTATAATATACCTGGAGAATATAAAATGAAAAATAATAAAGGTTTCATATTAATAACTGTTATTATATTTTCTGCTGCAGCTTTGATATTAGCAATTGCAATGTATTTTGCCACTACAAATTCAACTAAATTTTCTGGTGCTTTTAGGCAATTTAATTCTTTAAAAGAAGCCGCTGATACTGGAATTAATATTGGTATAGAGTTGATTAATAAACCAGGATCTTCCAAATTACTTGATTACACAATAAAATCACTAACATGTGGAACTTTTGAAGAATATATAATTTCTAGTCCAGACAATTCAACTTGTAAACAAGAAGCAGAAACAAAACCGTGGATAGATATTACTGAAAACGGTATTAATCTAAAAATTTATATAGTTAAACTTTATCAAAGTCACATCTCTGGCGCTGGTGGTGCTGCATCATTTCCTCCGAGTTACGGAGGAAACGTTCAAAAGTACCAATATCTCTTAAAAATCATATCTAAGGCAGAAGAAGCAAGTTCTGGCAATAGAATAACTGCAGAAGCTCTTTATAGATATACTTTTTAATAAGGGAGGGATAATTCCCTCCCTTATTTCCAAACCTACATCCCCAAAAACTGCTTCAATGCGTGTCGTGCTATATTTGGATTTTCTTTCAGTCTTCTTCTTGAATATGGTAGCCAATCCTTACCAAATGGGACATATACCCTTAATCTGTGCCCGCCGGAAACAATAATATTTCTCAGCTCTTCATCCACACCAAGAAGCATCTGAAATTCATACTCTTCCCTTTTTAACCCATATTTTTCAATTAGCCTCAATGCCTCAAACACAAGTTTCTCGTCATGAGTCGCAATACCTACATAAGCTTTTTTCTGAAAAAGCTTCTCAAGAGAGTAAATATAATTTTGGTTTACTATATATGGATCTTTATAGGCAAGTTTTCTCGGCTCATTGTAAATCCCTTTACAAAGCCTGAAATTAAGAAGCCCGTCAGACAAATTTTCTATATCTTTAGGAGTCCTTCTTAAATAAGCTTGCAACACTGTCCCCACATGACCAGGAAACTCTTCCCTTAACCTTCTAAAAAACTCCAAAGTATCATCCGTACAAGGCGTATCTTCCATATCTATTCTTACGAAATTATTTAATTCCTTGGCATGAGCCACTATCTCTTTTATATTTTCAAAAGCAAACTCTTTGTCAAGATTCAAGCCCATTTGAGTAGGTTTAAGAGACAAATTTGCATCAAGCCCTTCTTTTGCAATAACATCAAGTATTTTGATACATTCATTTTTATAAAATATTGCTTCCTCTTTTGTGCTTATAAACTCACCCAATACATCAATTGTTGCCATCATACCCTTTTTGTTTAAGTCGTGAGTAACTTTAACAGCATCGTAAAGGGTAGGCCCTGCAATATAGCTTTTTGCAAAGATACTTACAATTGGAGCAGGAATATGCATTATTGTCTTTGATACTAAAAAGTTAAAAATGCCCATATATCACCTACTTCATAAAAGGATATTCGAAAGATTCAGGAGCATTAAAAGTTTCTTTAATAGCCCTTGTTGAAACCCATCTTATAAGGTTTAAATAACTTCCAGCTTTATCATTTGTACCGGAAGCTCTACCGCCGCCAAACGGCTGCTGACCCACAACTGCACCTGTAGGTTTGTCATTGATATAGAAGTTACCTGCGGCATGTTCAAGCTTTTTCATTGCTTTAGCAACAAACTCTCTGTCATTTGCAAATACGGCACCTGTAAGCCCGTACATAGAAGTAGTGTCGCAAAGCTCCAATGCCTCATCAACTTTTTCATCTTCATAAACATATGCAGTCAATACAGGTCCGAATATTTCTTCTTCCATAGTCTTAAATTTTGGGTCTTTTGCAAGGATAAATGTAGGTTCAATAAAGTAACCTTTTGACTTGTCATAATTACCGCCAATCAAAACTTCGGCATCTTTTGATTTCTTAGCATACTCAATGTATTCTACAATATTATCAAAAGCTGACTCATCAATAACTGCATTGAAAAAATTAGTGAAGTCTTCTACGCCGCCCATTTTAATCCTTGAGACATCTGCTTTAAATAGCTCAAAAAATTCATTATAAATCGACTTTGGTATATATATTCTTGATGCTGCAGAACATTTTTGACCTTGATATTCGTAAGCTCCTCTAATAGCAGCTGTAACAAGCTTTTTCAAATCGGCACTGTTGTGAGCAAAAATAAAATCTTTACCGCCGGTCTCTCCAACAATTCTCGGATATGATCTATATTTAGCGATATTTTCCCCGATAGTCTTCCACATATTCTGAAATACCGCAGTGCTTCCGGTAAAATGAACTCCTGCAAAATGTTCACTTTTTAAAACAATATCACCAATCATTGAACCTCTGCCCGGTATAAAGTTAATCACACCGTCCGGTAAGCCCGCTTCCTTTAAAATCTTCATAAAGAAATATGGTGCGTAAACTGCGCTTGATGCAGGCTTCCAAAGCACAACATTACCCATAATTGCAGGGGAAGTAGGCAAATTACCGCCGATAGCAGTAAAGTTAAAAGGTGTAACAGCAAAAATAAAGCCTTCAAGAGGTCTATACTGAACATAATTCCATATCCCTTTCGGACTGTATATCGGTTGGTCTTTGTAAATTTGTTGAGCGTAATAGCAATTAAATCTTAAAAAATCGATAAGCTCGCAAGCCGAGTCGATTTCAGCCTGATAAGGATTTTTACTAATAGAAAGCATTGTGGCAGCATTCATAATGTATCTGTATTTTGTAGATAATAGCTCTGCTGCTTTTAAAAATATGCTCACCCTATCCTGCCAGGCCATCTCTTGCCACTTTTTCCATGCCTTCTGAGATTCTTCAATGGCAAGCTTTATCTCTTCTTCTCCAGCCAAATGATATTCAGCCAATACATGCTGATGATCATGAGGACAAACAACTTTTGCAGTTTTACCGGTTTTTATTTCTTTACCACCAATTAAAAGGGGTATTTCTATTTTCTGTGACCTAAGTTCATTTATAGCTTGAATAAGCTTCTCTCTCTCGGGACTTCCCGGAGCATAATCATAAACCTTTTCATTTTCCGGAAAAGGGATGTTTACAATGGAATTGTTATAGTTATTCATAAGGCACCTCTCCTTTTTTTGTTCAATGTATTATATTTTAATACTAATTTCAAAATAATGAACAGTCAATACAAAAAAATGCAGGATACAAAAATGTATCCTGCCGTGTATTAGTGACCGCCTAAATATGCACTCTTTACTTCATCGTTGTTCAATAATGCTTTCGCATCATCTTCCAATATAATCTTTCCTGTCTCCATCACGTAGCCTCTATGGGCAATTGAAAGAGCCATATGGGCATTTTGCTCCACAAGCATTATTGTGGTGCCCTTTTTATTGATATCAACAATAATCTTGAAAATATTTTGAACAATAATCGGAGCAAGTCCAAGAGAAGGTTCGTCAAGAAGCAACAGCGCTGGTTTTGACATCAATGCCCTTCCAATAGCAAGCATCTGTTGTTCGCCACCAGACAGAGTCCCACCCAACTGCTTTTCACGCTCTTTAAGTCTTGGAAATAAGTTATATACCATTTCCAAATCATTAGCGACTTCAAGCTTATCTTTCCTTAAGTATGCGCCCATCATAAGATTTTCTTTTACGGTTAGTAGTGGGAATATCTGCCTCCCCTCAGGCACCTGTATCAAGCCTTCAGCGACAATTTTGTCGGTGGGCCACTTTGTAATATCATGATTCATATATTCTATTGTCCCTGCAACAGGCTTTAATATACCTGAAATGGTATTAAGAGTCGTTGTCTTTCCGGCGCCGTTAGCACCTATTATAGCGACAATTTCGCCCTCTTTTACATGAATATCGATACCTTTCAAAGCTTCAATGTGTCCGTATTTAGTATGTATTTTATGCAGTTTCAGCATCATCAACCTCTTTTCCTAAGTATGCTTCAATTACTCTTTTATTAGCTCTAATCTCTTCAGGCAACCCTTCAGCAATAAGCTGACCATGGTCAAAAACAATAATTCTGTCAGAAATACCCATAACAAGCTTCATATCATGCTCAATTAAGAATATAGTTTTGCTTAAATCTTTTCTAATTTTTCTTATTAAGTTCATTAATTCTTCTGTTTCTTGTGGATTCATTCCTGCAGCAGGCTCATCAAGAAGCAATAACTCGGCATCAGTTGCCATAGCCCTTGCTATCTCAAGCTTTCTCTGCTTACCATATGGAAGATTTTGGGCTTGTTCATTCTTCTCGCCAAGTAAGCCCATATAATCTAAAAGCTCTTCAGCTTTTTTTACACACGCCTTTGATTCAAACCTGTATCTTGGCAATTTAAATACAGATTCCAGTAAATTTGTTTTTCTTCTACAATGCATTGCAAGCAATATATTATCCAAAACAGTTAACTGTGCAAAAAGCCTGATATTTTGGAATGTCCTTGCAATACCTAAAGCAGTAACCTTATAAGGCTTTAATACATTTAAATTTTCACCTTTAAATGTTACAGTGCCAAATGTCGGAGTGTATACACCGGTAATTACATTAAAAACAGTTGTTTTCCCAGCACCATTAGGCCCAATCAAGCTTAGAATCTCCCCCTGCTTTATATCAAAACTTACATTATCTACGGCTTTCAAACCACCAAAATGCATTGATACTTTATCTACTTTTAAAATAACATCACTCATATCAGCACCTTACACATTAACCTTAATTTTACCAAAAAGCCCTTGAGGTCTAAACACCATCATAAGTATCAAAACAATACCATAAGTAACCATTCTGTATTCAGATGCAAACCTTAAAATTTCAGGCACTGTACTTAAAACAATACTTCCAAAAACAGCCCCTGTAATACTGCCCATGCCACCTAATACTAGCATACAAAGTTGCTCTATCGATTTCATAAAACCGAAATCTATCGGGTTAATATAGGACAGAAAGTGAGCATAGAGCGCTCCACCAAGTCCTGCAAAAGCAGAGCCAATGGTAAATGATAATACTTTATATTTAGAAATATTTACTCCCATCATTTCGGCAGCAATTTCATCCTCTCTAATACTTCTAATAGCAAGACCGTGTCTTGATTTTTCAAGTCTGTACATAAAGAATATTGCAAATACCACAAAAAATGCTGTAATCGCTAAGTTTGTTGAAGGTGGTATACCATATATACCAAGAGCTCCGCCAAGGTAAGGTGTATTTAATATGACAACCCTAACAATTTCACCAAAACCAAGTGTTGCAATTGCAAGATAGTCACCTCTAAGTCTAAGAATAGGCACACCCAATAAAGCACCAAACAGTGCTCCAAATCCTGTGCCGGCAATTAGTGACACTATAAAAGGGGCTCCAAGTTTAATAGATATAATTGAGGATGAATAAGCACCTATACTCATAAATGCAGCATGCCCCAATGAAAGCTGACCGGTAACACCTGTAATGAGGTTAAGTCCTAACACCATAATAATATTAATACCAGTAATTGTGGCAACTTGAATAATATAATCATTAAAGAGAAAATTTATTATTGAGTCCATTGTTTCACCTATACCTTTTCTTTAGTTGCCTTACCAAATAGTCCGGAAGGCTTCACAATAAGGATAAAAATCAATATTCCAAAAGCAATTGCATCTCTAAATGAAGGGGAGATAAATGCTACCCCCATAACTTCGGCAAGTCCCAAAACAAGACCTCCCACCATGGCCCCAGGAATACTTCCGATACCTCCCAAAACCGCAGCAACAAATGCCTTAAGACCAAACAAAAGACCCATCAATGGATCGACAGCCCTATAATATGTACCCACAAGCACTCCTGCAGCAGCTGCCAAGGATGAGCCAATTGCAAAAGTAAAAGAGATTACTTTGTCGGAATTAATCCCCATTAGGCGTGCAGTTGTCATATTTTGGGATACAGCACGCATCGCAACGCCCATTTTTGTGTTATGAACTATATAATAAAGCCCAAACATAAGGGCAATTGAAACCAAAATTATAAAAATCTGTAAAAAAGAAATGGTAATACCGCCTATAACAAAATTTATTTCAGGAAATATTTGTGGATATGCCTCTCTTTGAGGCCCATTTATTAAAACAACCAAATTAGATATGAAAATAGATGCACCGATTGCACTGATAAGAGCAGAAATTCTGGAAGAATTCCTTACAGGTTTGTAAGCTATCTTTTCAACTAAAACCCCAAGCACAGCAGTAAGTGCCATAGCAACAGCCATAACCACTATAAAATTACTTGTAAAATGAGTAGCAACAATAAGCCCGATAAAAGCCCCAACCATATAAATATCGCCGTGAGCAAAGTTAATAAGTTTAATAATACCATAAACCATCGTATATCCAAGGGCTATCAGAGAATAAATACTCCCAACCGTGATTCCGTTTAGGAGCTGTTTGAGTATTATTTCTAACACGATTCCTCCTTTATAGGGTAAATAGAAAGTGGTGGGAAGCCCCACCACTTATATCATTATTCATTAAGAAGCTTGAAGTAGTATTTACCGTCAGCTTTCTTATCAACAGCCTGGATAAAAGGTTTCTTAACAGCGTTACCTTCTTTATCAAACTTCATCTGGCCACTAACACCATCAAAACCAGGAATATTTGCAAGAGCATCTCTCATAGCAGTTCTTTGTTTAGCATCAGCACAATTAGTAACTTTTGCATCTTTCATTGCATTAGCAAGAAGATAAACTGCGTCATAACCTTGAGCTGAGAACATATCTGCTCCGCCTCTTGTTTCCATCTTCTTAACAAATTCCTGTACTTTCTGAGCTTTAGCCTCTGGTGAGAATCCAGCATAGACTATTGAGCCAAGTGCAGCATCTTTAGCCACATCCCAAAGGTCAGGAGCAAGAAGTCCATCACCGCCAACGATTGGTGCGTTAAGACCTTGTTTTCTTGCTTCAAGAAGGATTAAAGATCCTTCAGGATAGTAACCACTGAAAATAATAGCCTGTGGATTATGTGGTTTAATTGCTGTAATCTGAGCAGAAAAATCTGTGTCTCCATCAGATATTGTCTGTTCAACAACAATATTACCGCCAAAATCTTTTACAGCTTTCTTAAAAATTGCAGAAAGGCCTACACTGTAATCATTGTTTACAGAAGTGATTAAAGCAAAGTTTTTCCAACCAAATTTATCCATAATAAACTTGATAGTAGCAGGTCCACCGTCGCTATCAAGAAGAGTATCTCTAAATACGAAAGGTTTGTTGTCAGTTACGCCTTTGGCAGTAGCACCTGCAGAAATTAAAACAGTTTTTGCTCTGTCAGCAATTGGTCCAATAACAAAAGTAGCCCCTGAAGTAGGCTCACCGATAATACCACATGCCTTATCTTTATTGATAAGTCTCTGAGTAGCATTTGCAGCTTCAGCCTTGTCACCACGGCTATCATAATTGATTAACTTAATAGTCTTACCATTAACTCCACCTGCTGCATTAATCTCATCAACAGCAAGTTTAGCCCCTGATAAAGTTTTTTGTCCATAAACTGCCAAGTTTCCGGTTTCAGGTCCCTGAATACCGATTACAAGCTCCCCTGCTGCAAAAGCAAAAGTTGCAAGCATAAAAACTGCGGCTAAACTAAGTAAGCCAATTTTTCTCATAAATCCTCCTTGTAGAAATTTTAGTTTAAAATCCTGAACTTTAACTTTATTCTAAACCACTCTATTTGTCAAACATTTTTTTATTATTGATTAAAGTTAATGCCCTATAACATATTGGTAATATAATACTTACTATTTTTAAGTAAAAATGAGCAAATATTCAAGCATACTGTATTTAGTTAAAAT